>JBNKPX010000049.1:0-25133 GCA_050295575.1 Gammaproteobacteria bacterium
CATTGGCTCAGGCTTCCGGTCTTACTCTGTGGACATCAATGGCGATGTCATTTTTTGTGTTTGCAGGCTCCGCGCAGTTTGTCGCTGTTAATCTATTACTCACTGCGGCGCCTGTGCTGGTGATCGTGATTGCGACCTTCTTTGTTAATTTACGCCATCTGATGTATAGCGCTAATCTGCTTGAACATGTAAAGCAAACCCCCGCGCCATTAAGGGCGATCATGGCTTTCTGGTTAACCGATGAAACCTTTGCCGTGGTAGCAAAAAAAACCAGCACTTCATATGACCCGTCCTCTATTCACCTGTATTACCTCGGTTCGGCGCTGACTATGTATAGTAGCTGGCAGATTTACAGTTTAATTGGCTATCAGTTAGGCAGCCAGGTTCCTGACGCACAGACATGGGGACTGGATATCGCAATGGTGCTCGCATTCATTGGTATTGTCGTACCCTTGCTCAAAACATCCGCCATGTGGGTTTGTGCCATCAGTGCACTCTGTTGCAGTCTGCTCACTAAAGACTGGCCCTACCAAAGCGGACTGATATTTTCTATGTTGTTATCGATTGGGGTGGCTGTTCTGGTAGCACGACTGAGGAGTTCGTCTAATGCATGATGTGTTATTAATCGCCGGTATGTTTGTAGTCACTTACAGCATTCGATATCTACCTTTTGCCTATGCACATAAAATCAGTTTTCCAATCTGGCTACAGCAGGCTTTATCCTATGTGCCAGTTGCGGCACTGACCGCCATAATTGCACCCGTGGTTTTATTTCATGGTGCAGATAATATGGATTTGAGTTTGCATAATGCTCATTTGCTAGCAGCGATAGTAGCGTTTGTTACTTCGCTGCTAAGTAGAAGCATGTTGTTTACAGTGGTATCAGGACTGGTGGTTTTTGCTCTAATTAAGGTTGTTTAATTACAGAAACATTAATTGCCAGCTGTTGTAACCGAATAATTATCTACCAGGAGTCGATATCACGAAAAATTGACACTAGCTCATCAAGCAGTGATTTTTAAACTACACTTGAAAGGTGGTTTGAAGTATTCGGTTAAAAATTGACAGTTTGTCGCTGGATATTATCTTGCTGACTGCAAAACGGCTGTATGAGGCCAGAAATTCTGGAGAAACCTGATGAGAAAACTACTCTCTGTGTTAATTATCCTCACTTCCTCATGGGTAGGGGCTGAATCCGTTGAGCAATTCATTCCAATGCAAGCTTCTGACGCGAGTACCTATTATATCAATACAGAGATACCTGGTGCCGGACTGCACTCTATGCTGGTAGATACCGGTTCTGCTTATTCGGTGATTAATGAAGAAACGTTGGCATATCTAAGTAGTAACGGTCAGGCAAAGTTTATCAAACAGCTACGTGGCCGTATGGCTGACGGATCCGAAAGAATAGTACCACTGTATCGAATAGCAGCTATGAACCTTGGAGGAAACTGTTTAATCAAGAATGTAGATGTTGCCATTATGAATGGTAACTCCCGGCAAATTATTGGAATCTCAACATTAATGCGTGCAGCACCGTTTGGCATGTCCTTTGATCCGCCTGTACTTTCATTAAATCAGTGTGTGATAAAAGAACAGCAAGCGAGTCTGGATGATGAGAGTGAACTGGAAACAGTTCAGTAAAAAACAACCAGACTCTAACCCGTGCTGAGTCTGAGCAGAGTCTGGTAAAAACCATCCAAAAGGAAGGGGGTGGAGCCTTTGGCAAGGGCTATATAGGAACAACAACGGATTAAGAATATTACCAAAGGCTCCTGGGGGCTCCACTATTCGTTAATAGCTTCAAATTTTGCAAATTCAGCCTGGTCTAAGGTGCCATCGGCATTTGCATCCAGCTCTTTCCATTTTTCCGTCAAAATAGGATATGCAGAAGCTTCTTTTTTATTGATGGTGCCGTCTTTATCAGCATCAATTTTTGTGTACAGGCTTTGCTCTGCAGCTACTGACGCGCCAGAAAAAATAACTACTAGTGCTATAAATGGTAATTTTTTAAACATGAATATCTTCCTAAAATTGAGTAATCAAACAAGTGGACAGGGTTGTGAACCCTTCCGCCGGTATGTATTGAGCAGGTCTTGAGCCAATCCTGAAATATCTTTAAATATCAATATCTTAATATTTTATGTCATTGATCTTAATAGATTGAACTGTCTCTAATCAGAGACAGCGATACTGAAAAAAAACTGATTAATAGCAAGCCACGAGGGTTTAACACTGTCGCTAGATAGAGACAGAAATATGCTGATGGGAAGCAGTCATTTTTTGCATTGAAAAGTTACAAAGTTGTGATAATTATTTTTCGCAATAGGATAGACTGGTTGTTGTTTAACGCCATTATTAAAGGAGTATAAGTGCGCTTCACAGTAGCAACCTCTATCAAGCAATTAATTTTAATTGGATTTTTTCTGGTAGCACTCCCATTAACCATAGTATTGATAAGTACCTTTTATCAGGTTGATTCGCTTTCCAGACAAATGCAGAAAACCTTAATCGAAACTTCTTCAAAGACTGAGTCCAGTCGTATTATCGTCTCTCAGGTGCTTAATCTTGAGCGCACTGCCGGTCAATACTGGGTGTTACGAGAGGAAGCACTGTTAAAACGTTATCAGGATCAGCGACAGCAGTTACTCAGCAGTATAGAAAATTTTGCCAGAAATCCCTTAGGTACGGTCATATTAAAACGCATGGAGCAACTGACTGATGTCGAAAAGCAGCTGTATGAAAAATTAAAGCAGGCAAGTAAACGGTCTACAGGTATCAGTGAACAGGCAAATTTATCTGATCTGTCAGCTCTGGTACGTGATCTCCCCCTTGATGTCAGCAGTAGTGTGAATGATAAAAGTCAGGCAATGAGTCAACGTATCGACAGCGTAGAACGTTTGTTATTAATTCAGGTGCTGGCATTAATACCATTGGCTTTATTGATAGCGACGGTGTTTAGTGTATTAATTACTCGCCCGTTGAAGCAATTAGGTAGCATTATTAACAAACTGGGTAGTGCAGATTTTACTGGACAGATAGGTGTAAAAGGTCCGCAGGATATTCAGCAGTTAGGACATAAGCTGGACTGGCTAAGACAGCAACTGGCGGAGCTGGATCAGCAGAAAAAAATATTTCTGCAACATGTTTCGCATGAATTAAAAACACCGTTAACAGCCCTTTGTGAAGGGATTTCATTATTACAGGATCGAGTCGCGGGGCCACTCACTGCCGACCAGCTTGAGATTGTTGAAATCCTGTCTAAAAATGGTGTGCAGTTACAAAAAGAGGTAGAGGCATTACTGGATTTTAATTTGGCACTAAGTCAGC
Organism: Gammaproteobacteria bacterium; assembly: GCA_050295575.1. GTDB lineage: Bacteria > Pseudomonadota > Gammaproteobacteria > JACNJF01. The sequence continues at coordinate 3,331 of JBNKPX010000049.1, forward strand.
AAAAACCTGTATATGCAGAGCTCATATCATTCGATCAATTAATTGTTAAGACTATTGAGAAACATCTGCTGGAGCTCAAGTCGCGCTCGGTAACAGTGGAGAAAGATTTGATACAAATGAATTTACAGGGAGATAGGGATCAATTGACTACAATAATAGATAATCTGCTTTCGAATGCGATTAAATACTCACCTAAAAATTCAAATATTCGTATCTGCTTACAAGAAAATAATAATGATGCACAGCTGGATGTTGTGGACAGTGGTCCAGGAATCGATCCACAGGATGAGGTTCGTATCTTTGAACCATTCTTTCAGGGATGTCATGCTCAACAGGGGTCTGTATGCGGTACCGGTCTGGGACTGGCTATCGTAAATCGTTACGTCCTGCTGCATCATGGATCAGTTAAAGTCATTCGATCGTTAAAGGGGGCGCACCTGCGAGTGAATTTACCTGTTCAAACATCATCGCTGGTAAATGTCTAATGATTAACAATAGAGTTCTGTATGGAGCCTTAAGCTGTATCTTAATTGTACAAACTGGTTGCCTGCAAAATCGCATAAACAATGAATCTGACCCCATTGAAATGACTAGTTTGAGAACTGAACCAGTAGCTTGTGAAGACGACCCTCTTGATTTTTATAATGCAATGCCTGTGCTGGACGATATGGATACTAGCGAAAAACCTGATCATACTCTGCCGGTCGATAAACTCAGGCAAGACTGTATGAAATTACGTAAGGCTATCCAGCTGAGCATTCCTGGTAGTAAAAAACAAAACGATGAAAAAGCGCTGATTTTACTGAATGAGCTGACGAAAAATTCCACTTTAGTTGGGCGAGATCTGAAATTCAGCATGTTGCTATTGCAACATGTATCTCAACGCGAGCAATTAAGAAAAATCATAGAAACCCAGAAAAAAAGTCATATTAAATCTGAACAGAAAATTACCGCATTAAAATCCCAACTCGAAATCTTACAGTCACAACTCGATCAACTGAAAAACATTGAGATAGAGATTGGTAAAAAAGAACGCTCCGTTATCAGTCCAATTGGTGAATAAAACAAAATGATAAGGCAGAAAATTTTACTGGTTGATGATGATGAGAGTCTGTTAAAGCTATTATCGATCCGCTTAAAAAATTTGGGGTATGACATTCAGGTTGCAGAAGATGCGCATCATGCATTATCCCGTTTAGCTGTATTTCAACCGCATCTGGTTATCACCGATCTGCGCATGGGTGAGATGGATGGTCTTGCTCTGTTTGATCGAATACATCAGCAATATCCATCGCTCCCGGTTATCCTGTTAACTGCTCACGGTACTATCGCCGGAGCGGTTGATGCGACTCGAAAAGGTATTTTTAGCTATCTCACAAAACCTTTCGATAGCCAGCAATTACTCAGAGAAATTGAGCAGGCTTTGCAGCAGTCTCATACCTTCAGTACACAACAGGAAGACTCAGAAGATCATGCCTGGCGTAATGACATCATCACACAGAGCCAGGCGATGGAAGAACTGATAAAACAGGCGTTAAGGCTGGCAAAATCAGATGTTAGCATTCTCATTCAGGGAGCGAGTGGAACGGGTAAGGAAGTGCTCGCTCAGGCGATTCATAAAGCCAGTCAACGCAGTGTCCATCCGTTTATTGCCATTAACTGCGCAGCCATTCACGATAATCTTCTGGAATCAGAATTGTTTGGCCATAAAAAAGGTGCATTTACCGGAGCAGATAGCAATCATACCGGAATGATTGAGTCAGCCAACCGGGGTAGCTTGTTTCTCGATGAAATAGGGGATATGCCACTGGATTTTCAGGCAAAATTATTGCGCGCACTGGAAGAGAAAAGCATTCGTCCGGTAGGTTCCAATCAAACGGTGGATGTGGATGTGAGAATCATTTCAGCCACGCACGTCAATCTTGATCAGGCAGTAGAAAACAAAACCTTCCGCGAAGACCTGTATTATCGCCTTAATGTCGTGGTACTTGAAATTCCCTCTCTGGCTGAGCGACGTGAAGATATCGCCTTACTTGCCAAACATTTTCTACATAAAACCCTGCAAGCAACCAATGACTGCGTAGCTCGATCATTTTCTCCAGAAGCCTTGCAACACATGATGAGCGCACCCTGGCCCGGAAATATCCGGCAATTACTCAATGTGGTTGAACAGGTCGCCGTACTGAGCAATACACCGGTTATCTCAGAGCAGTTAGTGATTCGGGCCTTACGTGGTAAAACAGCAGTATTGCCTCCATTGTCTGAAGCGCAGCAGGAGTTCGAACAGAAATATCTGATTAGCTTATTGCAGATGACAGAAGGTAATGTCACCAGAGCTGCCAGGTTGGCGAAACGAAATCGCACAGATTTCTACAAACTACTGAATAAGCACCATCTGGAGGCATCAGCATTCCGTCAGCTTGAGTAATGGCAAGCCCTGACCCTGCTCGGAGTATTGTCCGCACAATGTGTCGGGTTGGTGCCTTAGTCGCGGATCAGGTAAAATTCCGCCTCATTTTTTGCGGATAGCCATGACTGTGTCTGACAGCCTACTCATCAATCAACCCTACTTTGAACACCTGGAACCGAAGCTTAAGGCCTTCCTCGAACATAAATCACAGGTATTACGCCTGTCGCTGCAGGATTGTCGGCAGGCCAGTGAGATAGCGCTGGATCTGCAAATGTGGGGTGGCCCTTCGATTGAAGAGCTATGGCCGGATGAATCCCGTATCACTGCCACCGGAAAAGCACATAAACAGCAACTGATGATGCAGTTGCGCGAGCGCTGGGAACAGCAAAAGGCGCAACTAAACACTTATCCTGCAGACAGTGATGCACCTAAAATCAGTGCCGCCGCTGAGCCCTGTAGTATCGAAAAGCAGGATCTGGGACTTGGACGCTGTCCGGTCGCTTCACCGAAAACGCTTTGCTGTAATCTGCAAACACTGGATGCGGTTGATAACTGTGGTTATGGCTGTAGCTATTGCAGTATTCAATCCTTTTTTGATGGCAAACAAATCAGCTTTGATCGAGGTTTTGCCAACAAGCTAAAAAAACTCCAGCTTGACCCGGATAAAACCTACCATATCGGTACTGGACAATCTTCCGACTCATTGATGTGGGGCAATAGTCACGGGGTGCTCGATGCGGTGATGGAATTTGCCGCAGATCATCCCAATGTGATACTGGAGTTGAAAACCAAGTCGGCGAATGTCAGTCATCTGCTGAAGTCAAAGCCTAGCCGGAATATTCTATGCACCTGGTCTCTGAATACACCAACCATTATTGAGCATGAAGAGCACGGCACGGCCTCCCTGGATAAGCGTTTGCAGGCTGCACGTAAAATGGCCGATGAAGGTTATATCGTCGGTTTTCATTTTCATCCAATGGTACATTATCAAGGCTGGGAAAAAGATTATCAGGCCGTGGTCGAAACACTTACTGAAATGTTTAGTCCTGATGAAGTCGCGCTGGTATCGATTGGCACTTTGACCTATATCAAATCAGTAATGAGTGAGATTCGTAAACGAGCGATACCCAGTCAGATCCTCAAAATGCCAATGGTAGACGCCGCAGGTAAAAAGTCCTATCCGGATGAAATCAAGCTCGCGATGTTCAAGCATCTGTATCAGAGTTTTCCTGATAGCTGGAAACAAGATGTATTCTTTTATCTGTGCATGGAAAGTGCGGAGTTATGGGAGCCCGTGTTTGGTTTCGAGTATGCATCCAATGAAGAGTTTGAGGCAGCAATGAAAGGCGCGTATCTGCGAAAGATTGTTAGGTGAAGTAGATCTCTCCTCAGTCGATGATGTAATTGGATATTAACTCTCCGGTTGCGGGTACTGCGCCTCTTTCCATTAAATAGTGGTTTGATTAACGGCTGTCAGGAGTTCTGATCACGAACAATATTAGAAAAATTTACAGTGGTATCTTCGTAATTCAATACCGATTTTAATTCATGCCATATTGTTTCTGAGTTGATAATTCGTTCATGCCCCCATTTGTTAGTCACCAGTAATTTAGTGAGAGGGAATTTGGCGCAAAATTTCACAACATCAGAAATTGGCGATAACTCATCGTTCTTGTCATGTGCAATAACCGCATCATCGCTGTAATGCTGTAAATTTTTAGCCAGCTCAAATTCAGCATATTCCCTGTCATAATTAGCAGAAAAATCCCTGGCATATTGCTGTAATTTTGCAGGACGTATTTGAAGCTGTTGTATCTGCTTAAGAAAATAGAGCTTAAAGTTAAACACAGGTGCGATAAGAAATAGTGGCAAGTCTTTTATCAGCTCCGGTTTGGCGCTGGCGGTTATCATGCAACCAATATCATGAGCGACTACAGCATTCAAACCATCCAGGTGCTTTTTTTTGACATACTGTAAAACAGCGTCTGTTGTTGCAATCATCTGTTTAATGGTCGCAGGTCTTTTTGTGCTGGGATTATGCCCCAGATGATCAAATGCCAGAGCGGTAAAACCACACTCTCTCAGGCCTCGCATCAGCGAGATAAACTGATAGGCACCGCCGCCCCAGCCGTGCACGAACACAATGGTTGGGCCTCGACCTGTCTGATAGTAGTTCACCTTGCCATTTGGGCTGTCAATAACCCCTGTCTTAAAGTTATCGGGGATCTTTATGTCCTTTTTCTGCAGTGGATTGAGTAGAAATTGATAAGAATCAATCTTCACTTGTGATTTTTTAGTCGAGAATCGTTCCCGTATTAAGTCGAGTGGCTTGAGTAAGGAGGGCCGACTGTTTTTTTTTATTTTCGACATGAATAGTTGAAAGCTCGCAATAGAGTTTAACTTCAGGCTGATTACTATAAGACCTAATCGATATTGTTTAAATGTAATTATTTCTATTGCTGCTCTAACTCCATTGCAGATGGCTAGCATTGGTATTTTTCATACAAGCCTGAAAGCAATCAGCTCAGTTGATAAACAATAGAGATACCAAGCCCGCAAGTCAGTACACCTATAGCCGTCTGTAGACCATTGTGCATCCAGGTCAGTCCATTTGCTGAGGCGCGCAGAGGTATCGCGATGATTATGGATAGTATCGCCATGCCCAGCATTGATCCGATACCGAATAACAGCATATACCATAATCCCAGCCATAGGCTGTCAACGGTCTCCATGGTGAGCAGTATCAGGGCTGCAGAGCCCGCCATGCCGTGCATTAGACCGATCATCAGGGTACGCACGGGAAAGCGATGATCGTGGCTATGCTCGTGTTTACTCAACTGGTGAGAGGGTTCATTTTGATGTGAATGAGCATGAATATGAGCGGTGGATTGATTATGACGGTGTATATGATAATGAATCCGATCACGGATTACGCGGCGTAATACATCCAGACCCAGCGCTATAAGCATGATGCCTACGCCAATCTGAAGAAAATAGGTGAGTTTCTCGGGAACGACGGTATCCATCCAGATAACAACTGAGCCGAACAGGAACAGGGTAATGGTATGTCCCAACCCCCATACCAGACCATGTCGAATGCTGGAGCGTATGGAGTTGTTCTGTTGGGTGGTGATTGCGGCTACCGCTGCCAGATGGTCTGCATCCAGCGCATGGCGCATGCCGATCATGAATCCAAGTAGCAATAAACTCGACATCAACATATCCTCGGTAATTGTTCACCCACCAGCATATCGACTATTCGGTCGCCGCCGAAGCGGGTTTTCAGGATAACACGTTGCTTCGGTTCAGCCACTACCTCTGCCACAATTCGGCTATGTTCACCCTGCGGATGGGCTTGCATGACCTTAAGTATAGCCTCAGCTTCGTCCACCGGAACCACTGCGATGACCTTACCTTCGTTGGCCAGGTACAGTGGGTCAAGCCCGAGAATCTCGCACATACCGCGCACCGCATCACGAATCGGCAGGCTGGATTCATCAATCCTTATCGCGCAGTTACTGGTCTCGGCAAATTCATTCAATACGGTGGCTATCCCGCCACGCGTTGCATCGCGCATGCAGTGGATATCGGGGCATACATCTAGCATCGCCTGTATCAGAGAGTTTAATGGCGCACAGTCTGTCTGGATGGTGTTTTCCATTGCCAGTTCTCCGCGCGCATCGACAATAGCTGCACCATGATCACCGATATAGCCATTGCAGATCACCACATCGCCTGGCTGTGCTCGATTAGCCGCGACATTGATGCCAGCAGGGATGACACCGATACCGGCGGTATTGATGAATAGCTTGTCGGCAGCGCCTTTGTGTACCACCTTGGTATCACCGGTGACGATGCGTATGCCACAGTCATCTGCCGTGGCCTTCATCGAAGCTACGATACGACGTAAATCTTCTACCGCAAGGCCTTCTTCAATAATCATGCCGCAGGTCAGGTAAAGCGGTATCGCACCGCCTACGGCAAGATCATTAACGGTGCCAGTAACCGCCAGTTTGCCGATATCCCCACCGGGAAAAAACAATGGGTCAACCACATAGCTGTCGGTCGTCATCGCCAGTCGATCGCCGAACTGCTGCAGGCTATTCATATCGAAACGCGCCTGATCCTCCAGGATATTCAGCTCGGGGCTGTCAAAGCCCGCGACAAATACATCATCGATCAGATCGCGCATGGCCTTGCCGCCACTACCATGTGACAGGGTAATCGTGTCTGCGCGTAACTTGCGTGAGCGGATGGGTTTTTGAGCGTTCATGCTGCGCTGGCCCCTTCGGTTTGATTGCGTTTCTCAAGTAATTCCGGCAGATTGCCGAAATTATAGTAAGCAGCACAGGCACCCTCGGAGGAGACCATCAGTGCCCCCATCGGTGATTCAGGAGAGCAACTGGTACCAAATACCTTGCACTGCCAGGGCCGGATTGCACCTTTGATGACTTCTCCGCACTGGCAGGATTTCGGGTCGGCAATCTTCAGGTTGGGCACATTGAATTTCTGTTCTGCATCGAACTCTGCATATTCCCTGCGGATACGTACCCCGGAATGATCGATGGAACCCAGACCGCGTAACTCAAAAAATTCGCGCAATTCATACACTTCATGGATCGCGTTTAGCGCTGGCGTATTACCCGAGTTACTCACCACCCGCTGGTACTGGTTTTCTACCTCGCAGCGCTGTTCGCTAAATTGCTTGATCACCATATATATCGATTGCAGGATATCCAGCGGTTCAAAACCAGTGATCACGATAGGCTTGTGATATTCCTGCGGGATAAACTGTAAAGGCTCTTCACCCACCACCATACAGACATGGCCCGGTGCCAGAAAGGCATCGATACGCATATCGGGGGAATCGAGTACCGCCTTGATGGTGGGTACCGTGGTGATGTGGTTACAGAACAGGGAAAAGTTTTTCACCCCTTCGGTTTTGGCCTGTAAAAGGGTTAAAGCCGTGCTGGGCATGGTGGTTTCAAAACCCAGCGCGAAAAAGATCACCTGCCTGTCCGGGTTTTTACGTCCCAGTTCCAGTGCATCCAGCGGTGAATATACCATGCGAATATCGGCGCCTTCGGCCTTCGCCTGCAGCAGGCTTTTTTTCGAGCCGGGAACGCGCATCGCATCACCAAAGGTGGTGAAGATAACATCGGGACGCTCGGCCAGTGTCACGCAATCATCTACTCGACCCATAGGTAATACACACACAGGGCAGCCGGGGCCATGCACCATCTCTATGCTGTCGGGCAGCATCTGTTCGATGCCATAGCGAAAAATTGTATGCGTATGACCACCACAGAATTCCATGATCTGTAGCGGATTCTTTTTATCATAGGGTAGTGATTGCATCATTTCTGCAATCTTGATCGTTAGGGAGCGAGCCATTTCCGGGTCGCGGAATTCATCTACAAATTTCATCTCATTGCTCCGATAGTTGCATGGCATCCAGCTCCTGCTGAACCTCACCCAGCTCGGCCAGGATGGCGAGGGTTTTGTGCGCTTCTTCTTCATCGATGCGACTCATCGCAAAACCGACGTGCACCAGCACCCAGTCGCCGATGCAGGCCTGTGCAGGATGCTCATCGGATACGATGCAGGCGATATTCACCTGGCGTTGGATGCCACTGACATCGACACGCGCCATCAGCTTGTCTGGGTCGGTGATTTCTACAATTTTACCGGGAATACCAAGGCACATATCAATTCGTCTCCAGTTGTAAGCGGGCAGCAGCAATGGCAGCCTGCCCAATAGCCAGACCACCATCGTTGGCGGGGATCTGACGATGAGTTAATACCTGCAGGCCTTGCTCGGCCAGCAACTCTCGGGTGAGTTTAAATAGCGTTGGGTTTTGCATTACGCCCCCTGAAAGCGCCACTGTGTTTATTGCATACTGCATTGAGATACTGCTTACCATAGCATGAATCATCTGTGCCAGTGTTAGATGAAAGCGCGCTGAGATAAGTGCTTTGTCTATGTTCTGAGCCAGGTCCTGTATCAGTGCCTGCCACATGGCTGCCGGATTGATCAACGCGACAGCTCCATGATCAATGTCAAATGGATAGGCTATAGCCTGCTGCAGATGCTGGGGCTGGATCAGTGCTTCCAGCTCAATCGCTGCCTGGCCTTCGTAACTGATTCCATCCGCAGATAAGCCTACAGCCGCGGCTACTGCATCAAACAATCGACCGCAGGATGAGCTTAAAGGGGCATTGGTATTGCTTTGAATCATACGCTGTAAGGTTTCTAGCGGTTTCTGCTTCAGGTATTGAAACAGATCCAGCTCGGCGTATTGCTGACTAAGGTCAAGCCAGTCGCAGTTTTGATAAAGCTGGGCAAAGGTATTGCGCCAGGGCTCGAGCATGGCCTTATGACCGCCGGGCAGAGCGACGGGTTTGAAGCTGCCCAGTCGATGATAGTCGGAATAATCCGCCAGCATGAATTCGCCCCCCCATAAGCTGCCATCATCGCCAAAGCCCAGGCCATCCAGTGCGACGCCAATCACCTGGCCCTGGTCGAGGCGCCAGTGGTTATCTGCCATACAGGCGGCGATATGTGCATGGTGATGCTGTACCTCGATTAAGGGCAGGTTCTGTTGCTCAGCCCACTGTCTTCCCCGTTTGCTGGACAGGTATTCGGGGTGTTGGTCGATAACGATGGCATCGGGCCTGAAGTCGTATAGGCGCTGGTATAAATCAAGATTTTTAAGATAGTCTTCATAGGTTTGATAGTTTTCCAGATCACCCATATGTTGAGACAGGGTTAGCTGTTGAGCGCGTAGCAGGGCAAAGGTGTTTTTCAGTTCTGCGCCCAGCGCCAGAATCTGCTGCCGATTGTTAAAAACATCGGGTAAGGCAATAGGTGCTGGCGCAAAGCCACGTGCACGGCGGTAATACTGGGTTTGCTCCTCGATGATACGCAACACTGAATCATCAATGCGGTTGACGATAGCGCGATTGTGTAACAGAAAGTAATCAGCAATGTCGCCCAGTTTCTCTAGCGCCTGAGCATTGTCTATGCACTGGGGTTCATGCGAGGCATTACCCGAGGTTAACACGATTGGAGTGTCTAACTGCTGCATGAGTAAATGGTGCAGGGGCGAATAGGGCAGCATGAAACCGAGTGATTGCTGTCCTGGTGCCAGTTGATTCGACAGGCCGTTGTCATTGCCGATCTGCTGTAACACCATAATGGGTGCCGCCGGGCTTTCAAGCTGCTGCTGTTCCAGCTCAGATACAATGCAGTACTGCCTGATCTGTGCGATATCAGCAGCCATCAGGGCAAGTGCCTTAAAGGGGCGGTGTTTGCGCTGGCGTAGTTCCTGTATGGCGTGATCGTTTGTTGCATCACAGGCTAGTTGAAATCCACCTATGCCCTTGATAGCGATAATTCTGCCCTGCTTAATCAATTCAGCCGTGTGAGCGATAATGTCCTGAACGATCAGCGGTTTACCCTGATGGTCGCATAGCTGCAAAACCGGGCCACAGTCGGGGCAGGCATTGGGCTGGGCATGGAAACGTCTATCGAGAGGGTCTTGATATTCCTTTAAACAGGCTGGACATAGTTCGAATTCATCCATACTGGTGAAGGGGCGGTCATAGGGAATATTACGTACAATACTCAGACGCGGGCCGCAATGGGTGCAGTTGGTAAAGGCATAGCCATAGCGGCGGTTTTGTGGATCATTAATATCATGCAGACATTGTCGGCAGGTAGCGGCATCAGCGACCACGCCGGTATTTATTTCGCCAGTCGGACTGTGCTGAATAGTGAAATCTTCAAACAGGCCTGCATCTGCAGCGGGAAAGCATTCAATAGAATCTATCTGAGCCAGAGGTGGTTTGTTTTGCCAGATCAATTCAATGAACTGTAAAATTTTAGCCTCATCAGCCTGAGCAGTAATCAGTACGCCATCGCCATCATTGTACACGCTACCGCTGATCTCAAGTTGCTGAGCAATACGGTAAACGGTAGGTCTAAACCCCACGCCCTGCACTTGTCCACGCACCCGAATCTGCTGAGTGTGGGGGCGGTTAGCATGTGCCTGGGGGATCGATGTGTTCATCAGTGCACCGTGCAAACCATACAGGGATCAAAGGAGCGGATAATGTGCTGAATACTGGCATCAATCGTCTGTTCGTTATCGATGATGGTATTCTCTAAGGCCTGTTCCAGCGCCCCCGGTTGCTGCTGTATATCTCGCGGTGAAAAATTCCAGGTAGTCGGTGCAATGATCTGGTAGTTTAGGATACGACCATTCTTGATGCGCAGCCAATGACCCAGGCTACCGCGTGCGGCTTCTATCATACCTGCACCCTGAGCTTCATCTGGTATTGGCTGGTTGTGGCAATAGGCATCACCCGTGCTGAGCTGTTTTACCCAGCGCTCCATTTGCGGCACTACTAAAGCCAGTTCCAGCAGACGGGCAATGACTCGGTTTTGAACATTACCTGCAGATTCTGCAACCAGTGCGCGTATCAGAGGGTGACCATTCACCTGCTGTCTGGCCAGTGCACCCACTTCCATCACCTGTTGATTCAGGCGTGGTGCTTTACACCAGCTATATCCATTATTTTCATCGCTGTCCGGTATGGTGCTGCCGTGGTAAGGATGTTTGGCTTCCATCTGCGAATTGAGCCAGCTATGAGTAATATCTTCTTTGATCTGTTGCGGGTCTAATTCGGCATACTGCCGGTCCCAGATACCTCTGCGAAATAAATGCTGCTGTTCGCTTTGATAGGCGCCATAACTCATGAATAGATTACTGGCCACACCCAGTGTCTGCAGGTTCAGCTCGTGTGACAGTTTGAGGAAATGAGAAAAATCACTGTCAGGGGTATTCTCTATAAGATTCCACAGCTGCGTTATAGAGCTCAGTTCTGACACCTGTTCCAGCTCGCAACCAAATACAACATCCTGTAAGAAATGTCTAAACGCTGCGACGATTGCACCTAGTCTCATGCGTTCCTGGGTCTCCAGCGGGCGGGTGGTGCCACCGGGTTGTATGGCCAGTGAATGCGGCCATTTGCCCGCGAGTATACCGGTCAGGTGCAGAAAGGATGACCGTGCAGGCAGCACCTGATTGGCCGCTTTACCGATTTTCGCCTTAAAACGTGCCCGGGTCTGGTTAAACCAGGGCCTGTCCTTATAACAGTCGCGTGCAAAGTCGGGCATGAAAAACAGATAAAAATGGGTTAGATGATCCGCCATGTTTTCTGCCGCAAGGATCAGGTTGGTAGCAAGCTGTCCATTGGGCGTGGGCTGAATCCCCTGCGCCTGGGCAATCGCCGAGGCAGCCGCAACCGATTGCGATACCGAACAGATACCGCAGATACGAGGGGTATAGATCAGTGCATCTAGTGGATCTTTGCCATGCAGAATCTGTTCATAACCGCGAAACAGTGGTGCATTCACCCAGGCCTTTTGAATACGTTGCTGATCGGCTTCGATCTGAACCTCAAGGTCGCCTTCAACCCGGTTGAAAGGGCCTAACAGACGACGATTGCTTGAACTATCAGTCATCTTTAGGCCTCATCCTTATCGTCATGCCTGCCGGGTGATATACGAATATGATCGGATACGGCATTCACCTTAAGGCGTTTCGGTGTCGCTGCCTTGGAAAGGGAGGCGAGTGCTACAAACCAGGCCTTGGGCATGTCGGTGGGCAGGCCAACAGGGATTCCTGCGATTTTTGGGGTTGTGGTAAAGCAATGCCCCGGTTCTTCAAATTCCGGTGCTGTGCAATTGATGCAGGCATATCCACCGCGTAGACAGGAGCCTTCGCCATTCCACAGCCGGGTATTGCAATCGGCACGCGCCTGCGTACCCAGGCAACCCATATGTTCCATCAGACATCCCTGATCAGAAGGATTATGCGCACTGGCCTTGAATTCATAGTATTCATTGCGAGGGCAACCATGGTGTACCAGATGATTGGTATAGCTGCGTGGACGGTGGTAGCTGTCGAGCTGGCTTTTAAGCAGCCCCTCCTCAGACAGTTGAATCAGTGTTTCTATGACCCAGTTGGGGTGAGTTGGGCAGCCAGCCACATTAATAACGGGTAGTTGCTCACTACTAAGCCACATTTCGCCCAGTAACCCCCCTGCCTGTTGTCCTTCAAATTGCAACCCGCAGGCTTCGCCGGGATTACCTCCCGCCGTGGTGATGCCACCAAAGGCTGCACAGTTTCCAATCGCGAGTGTATATCTGGCTTTTACAGACAGGCTTTTAATGACCTCAAACATGGGACGTTTGGTACCACTGAGTAGATGAAAGCGTCCACTGCCGGCAGGCCCCATCATGACCGAGCCTTCAAGGCATAGCGCATCTAATCTGATTTCATTGTTTTCAATCTGTCGCAATAGCTTTAAAAAATCATCTCCGCATTCCTCACTCAGAGAAGGGTGCCAGAGTAGATGGATATTACTGTGTTTTAATGATTGATAAAAATCGGGAGATTCAGCATTGAGTACCGACATACTGCAACCGCCGCAACCACCTGACTGTAACCAGAGAACATTGAAGTCGGGCATGTTAATCAGTCTCAAGTGGCAGGCTTAATTTGAACTCGGCTCCCTGTTTATCACTGCTAACCGTCAGGTCTCCCTGGCATTGTTCTGTGGCCAGTCCATAACTGATATATAGCCCCAGACCGGTTCCACTGCCAACTGACTTGGTGGTGAAAAAGGGGTCAAAGATCTTTACGATATCTGATTGTGTTATGCCATGACCATTATCGCGTATCAGTATATGGACCTTAGACCTGTCGGTATTGATTGAAATAGCCAGCTTTGGTTTTTCAGTCTCCAGCATTGCATCGATTGCATTCTGAATCAGATTAACCAGTATCTGATGGATGTAGCCTTCATTGTTGTTAATCATCAAATAAGTCGGGAAGTCATTACTAATGTCGAGCTTTATGGTGGCCGATTTCAATACCCAGGAGGCAGCGCGATTGATGACCGGGATCAGGTCGAACTGCTGTTTTTTGCTCTGCTGGGGGGTGGTGAATCGGCGCAGGTTCTGGACGATTTCGCTCACCCTTTCTGCACCTTCCAGCGAACCTTCTACCAGTGGTGCTATATCATCCATCATGGCGTCGATATGTAATTCGCTGCGTAGTTTTTCGCGTTCTGCGTCTGAGGTATTGCTGTGGGTAGCATCGATATATTGTTTGAATTTTTGATGATAGCTTTTTAGCGCATGCATATTGGCATACAGAAAACTGATCGGGTTATTCAGCTCATGCGCAACGCCCGCAACCAGTCGCCCCAGTGAGGCCATTTTTTCTGATTGAATCAGCTGTAACTGGGCTGTTTTTAATTCTTCATGCGCCTTATGCAGTGCCGAGTAAGCCTTGTGTAGTTCACCCAGTGGGCGCCCAGTAATGACCAGCCCCGAGAGTCGATTTTTGTGGTCGAAACGTGCGTTGCAGCTAATAGCCATAGGCACATTTAGCCCCTGGCTATCGATCAAATCGACTTCGCAATCTATCAATGAGCCAGAGCGTATATGGTCTGGAAAATTGGAGATCATAGGCAGATCTTTTGTGGAGAACAGATGATGTAATGAGCGACCTTTCAATTCGCTATCAGGGCATCCGATGAGTTCGGTCAAAGCCTGATTGACTTGCTGGATATGACCATTGATGTCGCACACGATGAGAATGTCGGAGATAGAGGAAATGACACTGTTAATAAAGTTTTGTGCATTCTCCAGTGCAGAGTTTTTTTCTTCCAGCTCGACCTGATAATGCACCAGATCGGCATAAATATTATCCATCTGCTGGATTACTTCTATCCAGGCCTTATCATCAGCTCGACGCACCTGATGATCTAGCTCTGCAGTCAGCCCCGCCTGATCGGTCAGGCTGTTGGTAGTATGTGAGCACTGCTCATTCATGCGACGTGAATGGACTCAAGATTGCTGTTTTTTTCCAGCCTGTAGCGCTCCAGTTTATTGCGAAGCCCTACGCGCGATAGTCCGAGCTCCTGTGCAGCCTGGGTTTTATTCCAGCGCAGGCGCATCAGGGTTTCTTTCAGGATACGCGCCTCCAGTGACTCCACGCGTTCCTTTAGTGTTCCTTTCATACTGGTCAACAGCATCATGTCGTCATGAGATTCTTCTGGCGTAGCATGCAGTATTTGCGGCGAAACCAGATCTGAGCCCAGATAATCATCCTGCGCCAGAACCAGCATGCGTTTAATCTCATTCTGCATTTCGCGAACATTGCCGGGCCATTGATAGCTCTGGAAACAATTCAATACCTCTTCGCTGATGCCTTTCACCCTTTTACCCAGCTGATCCATGGTTTGATTAAGGATGGCAATGGCCAGCGGAGTAATGTCGTTGCGACGTTCACGTAATGGTGGAATCTTGACCTCAAAAGTAGCGATACGATAGAACAGATCCTGACGGAATTTTCCGCTGCGTACGTCCTCTTCCAGATCGCGGTTGGTGGCAGCAATCACGCGTACATCAATGGGACGACGACGGTTGCTGCCCAGTGGGCGGATTTCGCCTTCCTGTAATACGCGCAATAGTTTTACCTGAAACGCCGGTGAGGTTTCACCGATTTCATCCAGAAAGATGGTGCCGCCACTGGCTCGCTCGAACAGGCCAACGCGGTCTTCAATAGCCCCGGTAAATGCACCACGCTTATGCCCGAACAATTCACTCTCGAGTAATTCGTCAGGCAGGGCACCACAGTTTTCCGCCACAAAAGGCTTATCCTGGCGCAGGCTGTTGTAGTGCAGGGCACGTGCACACAGCTCCTTACCTGTGCCAGACTCACCACTGAGCAATACATTCACATCGTAGGGGGCAACACTGCGAATCAGATTGCAAACCTCGTTCATGCAGCTTTGCGGGCTACGCACTATGCCCTGATCCCAGTCGTAACGAGCCTTTAGCAGGCGACGTTTTTCGATCATGGCCTGTTCGATAGTGTTGGGGTTGAGTTTGAGTTCTACCGCCAGCTGTTCATTCTCTCGTTGCAGTCGGAACAGCTCTACCGCGTTATTCAATTTACTGATCAGCTCATCAGGATGCCAGGGTTTGGTAATGTATTGATAGATGCCACCCTTGTTGACCGCAGCAATGATATCCTCGGCCTCGCTATAGCCGGAGATAATCATGCGGACTACATCGGGATAGGATTCGCGTACCTTTTCAGAAAATTCAACACCGCTCATACCGGGCATACGTTGGTCGCATAGCATCACCTGTATCCATTGCTTTTGTAATATCTGCTCCGCCTGATCGGTATCGATAGCGGTGAATACCTCGAAGCTATCTGCAAGAATGCGTTGAATGGATTCCAGCGAACGCTGTTCATCATCTACTACCAGTACGCCAGGTAATGCATCCATTGCTTATACCTCTACTACAGGCTGTTCCGACTGGGGCTGAAATCCTATTAAGCGGCTTTGGTGGGTGAGTTTGATCCACTGGTACCAGTGATCAAGGCCTTCACCGCTGGTTGCTGATACCTGAAATACCTGAATGCCCGGGTTTACTCGACGCGCGTATTCGATGCATTTTTCAACATCAAAATCCAGATAGGGCAGCAGGTCGATCTTGTTCAACAGCAGCAGGTCGGCGGCATGAAACATATCGGGGTATTTGATGGGTTTATCTTCGCCTTCGGTGATCGATAGTATCGCTACCTTGTGCGCTTCGCCCAGATCAAAGGCTGCCGGGCAAACCAGGTTGCCGACATTCTCAATAAATAAAACAGACTTATCTTCAGGTGCAAGATGGTCCATAGCATGCCCCACCTGATGTGCATCCAGATGGCAGCCCTTGCCAGTATTGATCTGGATAGCGGCTACCCCTGTCTCGCGGATACGGTCTGCATCGTTGGAGGTTTCCTGATCGCCTTCGATGACTGCCAGAGGCATATCATTCTTCAGGTCATTCAGGGTACGAGTAAGTAGAGTGGTTTTACCAGAGCCTGGGCTGGACACCAGATTTAGCGTGAGCATGCCCTGGCGTGTGAAGCGATTGCGGTTGGCCTGTGCGTATTCATTGTTTTTGCCGAGTATGTCCTGCTCGATCTGCACCATACGCGACTGGCTCATGCCGGGTGCATGCGCATGTGCCGGGCCTTGTCCGTAATGATGGTTGTGATCGTGTGGATGATCGTGATCGTGGCTGTGAGTATGATCATGAGGGTGTGAATGGTCGTGATCATGGTTATGGTCATGACTATGGGCATGGTGATGATTGTGTGAATGTTCGTGTTCGCCTTCTATACGGCTTTCGCCTTCACCGCATCCGCATACTGTGCACATGGTTGTTCTCCACTGTTATTTGGTTTTGGGGTCTGTATTCTTCTGACCCTGCTAACTTAATTTAATAATAAAGTTTCTTTGCCACTTCCAGGATGTTGGTTTCACACGCTTTGGCTTTCCTTGCTCCGTAGCAACCTACGAGTACGCGTGCGAGTAACTTTCTTTTACGCGAAAAGAAAGTCACCAAAGAAAGCGCGCCCCACAAGCCCTTGGGTCGTCAAAATAGCACCCAGGCCGGGGTCGGCTCAGACGCGGGTCCAACCGCGCTGAGCCTCAAATGGCATCCATGCCATTTGACCCCGGCCTGGATACTATTTTGCCGCGGGCTTGAAAGGGTAAAAACCTCTATAAACCCGCTACTACCATTGTCATCGCGAGCGGCAGCGCGGCGATCTAAAAAACTTTAACGAAGCCAACTACTGAATAGATTCAATCCCTTACTTCCGTAAGCGCTATTTCCTTGTAGCACTATTGCTTCACTTCGTTTGCAATGACAGCGGGAGCTATTGGCTATCATTACGTAGCAAGGAAAGCCAGGCGTGGAAACTCTAATCCGGCCAGTTGCTATCCCACACAAACTTATCTATCCCATTCTTCCATATGCATTCCCACGCAGAGCATGGGAACGAGAGGAACTCTTGTCGTCTTACTCGACTTCCAGCTCCTTAATTCTCATCTCGTCACCACTGGTGACCTGTAACTGATAACTACCACACTCTGGACATTCATCAAAGCGTTGTTTGACGCTTACGTTTTTGCTGCATTGCATGCACCAGGCCAGTCCCGGCACATTAATAATATTCAGTTGTGCGCCATCAGCCAGACTGTTGCGGGTGACGGCATCGAAACAGAATAACATAGCTTCTATTTCGACTCCGGCCAGGTCGCCTATCTCTAGCCAGACGCTTTTAACCTTTTCGAAGCCCTGTTTCTGGGCTTCACTTTCTAATACCTGAAGTACTCCTTCGCATAGCGACATTTCGTGCATTAGTGAACCTTTAATTCATAGCCTACGCAAGGATCGATTACATTGATCATCAGGCGCGCCAGCTTTTGTAACAGCTCAGGGTCTTTGCTGGTCAGGTTGCCCAGACTGTGCGCGATGAGGCCCTGTGGATGAAAATTCCACTCGGTAGGCGCAAGAATCTGGTATTGGCTTATCAGGCCATTATCTATCTCTACACGGTGGATCAGGCGACCACGTGCTGCTTCGGTTTGTGCCAGACCCATGTTCGAGCTAGCCACCGTAGGGCTGCTAGAATCCGATGATTCAATATCTGTCAGTAACTGGCGTAGCTGGTTTGGAATACGTGCCAGTTCCAGCAGTCGTGCTACCCAGCGTGTAATCAGGGTATTGTGAAATTCCTGTGCCAGTGACTGTATCAGCGGTTGATCCATCTGTCGCGACAGGGTGGTGGTTTCATATTGTTGACCGTGCCAGTCCGGCTGAGCAATGAACTGATCGGCAGTGCTATCGTTAAAGCGCTGTATCAGCTCGTTGTCGTCCAGTTCGGGTAATGCATCGAGGCGCGAAAAACCCTGTGAAGTCCAGCCGTGATCACAGATGATAGAAAGCGAGTTGGTTGCGGTGCTGTCGTGACCTTTGGACCAGTCATACAGGGTATCGATATCGTTGATCTGCAGCCATTGCTCGGTAGGTTGATGGTATATGGCCTGCTGCATGGTATTTTCCAGCTGATCAATCAATTGATGCAGGAGTTGGGTATCGGGCTGTAACTGGCTATGTAAAGCAAAGGCATCGCCATTGGCGAATAGAGCCACCTTGAATTCCTTGATCAGCCGGCCCAACTGCGGTAGCTGGCTCTGATCCTGTTCCAGCCTAAATAGCGTAGGCCAGTCAACCAGAATGCGGAAAAGATGTTCACGCGCATTTTCTACCAGTACCAGCATCTCTCTGGCGGCTTCTGCATTGCGTTTTTCTGGTATCGCCAGATTACTCTGTATCGCCTTTAACGAGGTTCTCGCCTGCGCTACACCACACACGTTGTACATTAAGGGCAGTACATTTAATGCTTCTTCAGGTGTTTTTCCGATCATTACCCTGCAAGCTTGCAGAGGACGGGATGAGCTGATTTCTACACGTGCCTGAGCTATTTTATGGGGGTAAAGGTCGATGTTTAACTGGCCTTCTATGGCATTCATGATTTGTCTCCCTTCGGGTTCAACATAGCTCGTAATAATTCGCGTCTATTTAAAGGTTGCTGCAGGCGTTCGCTGATCATTGGTCTTTCGGGTTCAGGGCTATTAGTATTATTTATTGTAGCTTGTTGAGGGTTCACTTCCGGCGCTTCTTCTTCCTTTCTGATGGCTTCCATCTGTTGCGGCAGGGTATGCATTTCATCCTGATTCTGCGGATTCATTATTGCCTGCATAATGATTTGAGCGGTTTCTAGCGCGCTATCATCGTCAGCAAAGTCAAACATGGGGGAGAACAGGCTGCACATCTGGTATTTGCCTATCTCTTCTTCATGTCCGGTAATGAATTCGTAGCGCCCCGAGGGGAATACATGAGAGTGTTTGCTCAATTCGTGAAATTCGGACCAGTCTTCCTGCTCACCCGGTATCAGCATCAGGTTCATAAACCAGGGGGTGCTAAGCACGCCCAGATAATGCTGTTGCCAGGGCTGGAAAGCGATTGCATGCACCTGAAGCTTGTCGTTGACCATAGGCATATCTGTCATACGTTCTTTATAAATACGATTAAAAACAGCCTCCAGTTTACGTGTGATTTCAATTTCGGGCTTGCCTGACATCAATAAACCTCGAATTTATCACTATTAACAGCAGTTTTGAGTCTGTATCGTGTGTTTGCCTTGATCAGAAGTACCTTAGGCATAAGGTTTATTTTCCCAGCACCATAAAATCAATCTTTTTGCTATCGCATTGCGGGCAGGTCCAGTGAGCGGGTAATTGCGAAAACGGTGTTCCAGCAGCGATTTGCCAGTATTCATCGCCTATAACTGGGTCGTACACATGCCAGCAAATCGTGCATTCGAGGCGCGTGTCATCGCTCAGTTTGTTAATGTCTCCGTCAAATTGTTGGTTCATACGTCTACTCGTAAATGCAGAGAGTTTTATTCACCTTTTGTGTGCTATCGTCAATGCTTTCCTGTTCGGTGTTAGCAACTTAGGCTAGCTTACTGACTTCTATCCTATTCAAAAGCTGGGTTTTCTGCGAGTTAAAATAATGTGTCCGCAGATATTGCCTGTCCCATACGCTGATGTGACAGGAGCTACAGCTTGATGACATAGGGACCGTCAGCGGCCTTATATCCGGGTAACTTATCGTGATTCTGTATTATAGAGGTATCACTTTATACAAGTCATCGGCCATCTAATGAGTCTATCTAACTAAAACCCAGCATACTTAAAAGTTACGGCTGCTTTTTTCGGTAACGCTTTTCCATTCCATCAAGCACGTTACGTAGCAATTGATCTTTGCATTTTCGGTAGTTTTTATGTTCAGGGCGTCGGAATAGCGCACTTAACTCATGTTTGCTTAAGGTGAACTCGTTGAGTTTAAGTATCTCAATAAAATCATCAGCCTGCAGGTTTAACGCGATTTTCAACTTGCGTAACACCATGTTATTGTTCAAAACAGGTTCAGCTGTGTAGTCACCCTTAGGGCCTCTATTCTTTATGATCAGGCCATTTAGAAAGCCTGCAAGCTTTTCATCTTCACATAAAACAAACTCAGGCTCTTCTTCGCGTGCCAACCAGCTGATCAGTTCTGGTTTTGTTACTTCATACCCGCCCAGCTTGAATATGGTAAGCATAAGCGGATCGCTAAAATCAAAAATGTAACGCACGCGGCGTAAGATATCGTTATTGTTGATAACTGTTCCTCCTGTAGGGGTTAGATTTACTCAGGCCCCAATGCTGGGGCTTCAAGATAAGAATTAAACAAGCTGTCTGCCGCCATCCACCGCAATGATCTGGCCATTGATATAATCGCTGGTTGCCAGGAATAAAATGGCCTCGGCTATATCCTTTGGCTGTCCGATTCGGTTTAATGGAATGCTTTGAATGATATTCTGTTTTGCGGCTGGTTGCATATCGGCATCATTCTCTGGCCATAAAATTGCACCCGGAGCAATGCCATTGACTCGAACATCTGGACCCATTTCCAGCGCTAGTGAATGGGTAAGCATGACGCTAGCTGCTTTGGCGCAACAGTAAAGTGTGTGATCCTTCAGTGGCGACTGCGCATGGATATCCAGCATATTGATAATACAGCCCTGGCTGTATTTCAGTGCTGGAAAACAGGCCTGAGATAAAAATAGTGCTGCCTTGAAATTGGTACCCATCAGATCGTCCCAGTTATCTTCACTGATCTGGCCTAGCGGCGTGGGGTAGAAGGTGGAAGCATTGTTGACCAGTATGTCCAGACCATCAAAACAGTTAGAAGCATGATCGGCTAATTGATGAATTTCATCGCTATGTCGCAGGTCTGCCTGCACGACACAGGCTGATGCGGGTCGAATCTGGTTCAACTGCTGCTCCAGTTGTTCTGCCTGTTGTGTGGAGCTTGCATAATGAATAATGATGTTGGCGCCGTTTTGATGTAGAGTCTTCGCTGTTTCAGCACCTAGACGTTTTGCGGCGCCTGTAATCAGTGCTGTTTTACCGGTTAATTTCATTTGTATCATCGTTTTCGACTAAAGCATGTCATCATATCATCCTAGTAACGAGTTACCACAGCCTTCCAGCGAACAGATGGAGCATAGTATCCAGCTGATCGAGAAAATCATTCAGCATATCGAGCAGTCCGGTGGGGTGATCTCGTTTCAGGACTATATGCAGCATTGTCTGTATGAGCCGGGGCTAGGTTACTACACGGCAGGTTCAACCAAGTTTGGCGCTGCGGGTGATTTTGTTACCTCGCCAGAAATCTCCAGCCTGTTCGGGCAATGCCTGGCCAATCAGGCCATGCAGTTGTTTGATCAGGGCCTGCAGCGGCAGATTCTTGAATTCGGTGCGGGTACCGGCAAATTATGTGTGGATATAGTACAACGGCTGAATGCACAGGACTGCGAGTGGACGGCCTATCATATTCTCGAAACCAGTGCCG
>JBNKPX010000050.1:0-24946 GCA_050295575.1 Gammaproteobacteria bacterium
GGCTGTTTTCATGTTATTCACCTTATTGTGTTTGAGACTTTAAGGGTAGTTGATTTCAGTCCTTCATAGTTTCTACGCGGCAAGAACACTGAAAAATGAGAAGATAATTGGTGGGCCCGGGAGGACTCGAACCTCCGACCAATGGATTATGAGTCCACTGCTCTAACCAACTGAGCTACAGGCCCTTTGACTTGTCTTTTTGCTGCTATACGGCGTTGGTTATGTCACTCATTTGGTCACATACAAGAAGTATGCTCCCGGCATTCTCGACATAACCGCCTTGTCTAGCAACAAAAATCCTGCGTCAACCTAATAAATGAGCAGGATGAAATTGTTGAATTCATGAGTAGCTCAAAGGAAAGCTACTCAGAATTAAGGATGCGAATTGTAACCAAATATTAATCCGCGTCAATAAAACTTCTTAATTGTTCTGATCGACTTGGATGACGTAGCTTGCGCAATGCCTTGGCTTCGATCTGACGAATACGTTCACGGGTTACGTCAAACTGTTTGCCCACTTCTTCCAGCGTGTGATCGGTGTTCATGTCGATACCGAAGCGCATGCGTAATACCTTGGCTTCTCTTGGTGTCAGGCTGGACAGGATTTCACGGGTTGATTCAGATAGTCCGGCATTAGTTGCAGTATCCGCAGGCAATAGCACATTGGTGTCTTCGATGAAATCACCCAGATGCGAATCTTCGTCATCACCTATGGGCGTTTCCATTGAGATTGGCTCTTTGGAGATCTTGAGTACCTTGCGCACCTTGTCTTCCGGCATATCCATACGTTCTGCCAGTTCTTCTGGCAGCGGTTCACGCCCCAGTTCCTGTAGCATCTGGCGTGAGATACGGTTGAGCTTGTTAATCGTTTCGATCATGTGTACCGGTATACGGATGGTACGCGCCTGATCGGCGATTGAACGGGTGATTGCCTGACGTATCCACCAGGTGGCATAGGTGGAGAATTTATAACCACGGCGGTATTCAAACTTGTCTACGGCCTTCATCAGGCCGATGTTGCCTTCCTGGATCAGGTCGAGGAATTGCAGGCCACGGTTGGTGTATTTTTTGGCGATAGAGATAACCAGACGCAGGTTGGCTTCTATCATTTCTTTCTTGGCACGACGTGCCTTGGCTTCGCCTATGGACATCTTACGGTTGATTTCCTTGATGTCATGGATCTTAAGGCGTGATGTCTTTTCAATCGATAGCAGGCGTTTCTGGTGGCGTGTGACTTCGTCACGTACTTCTTCCAGGTTGGCTGCATAATCTTTCCCGGCCGCAATATGCTCGGCTAACCAGTCCAGGTTGGTTTCATTCTGTTTGAATGAGTTGATAAAGTCTTTACGAGGCATACGCGCCTGGTTGACACAGATATCCAGTATTGCGCGTTCGTTAGAACGAATGCGGGTGATGATATCTCTCAGGTTGTTGCCCAGCTCATCAACGAATGAGGGCAGCAACTTGATTTCCATCAGCATTTTAACGGTTTCGTCTAATAGCTGGGTCCACTTTTTATCCTCGCCTTTGCTGGCTGCTTCCATGGTTTTGGCGAAACTCTGCTCGATGGCGCTAAAGCGTTCTTCGGCTTCTTCTGGATCAAGACCGGTATCAGGTTCTACCGCATCATCGTCGTCGTCATCATCAGAATCGTCGTCACTGTCATCATTGTTTTGAGTCTGGGCGGGCATCGGGATGGCGTTGGGATCTTCGTTAGGATCAACGTATCCGACTATGAGATCAGTAAGTTTGGTTTTTTCATCACGCACTTCCTGATAACGCTCGAGGATAATTTCCATGGTGTCAGGATAGCGGGCCAGGGCAGACATGGCCTGATTGAGACCATCTTCGATACGGCGGGCAATCTTGATTTCGCCTTCTCGAGTTAACAGCTCAACGGTACCCATTTCGCGCATATACATACGCACTGGATCGGTAGTACGACCGAATTCACTGTCCAGTGAAGCGAGTGCAGCTGCGGCTTCTTCTACCGCATCTTCATCAGGTTCGCTCTCGGCGTCGTTAAGAATATCATCGGCATCTTCGGTAGGAGCACTTTCATGGACCTTGATGCCCATGTCATTGATCATGCGAATGATGTCTTCTATCTGTTCGGGCTCTACTATTCCGTCAGGTAGGTGGTCATTGACCTCTGTGTAAGTCAAATAACCTTGCTCTTTGCCTTTGGCGATGAGCTCTTTTAAGCTGGACTGCTGATTTTTATCCATGGTGACCTGTGGAAAATGAAAGAAAAACGTTCAAATGAACTGACCAGTATATAAGGTTTTGGGGATTTTTCCAAAATTAATAGTGATTTTTCCAGGTTTAATGCCTTTTGGTGAGTAATAAATATTCCCGCAACTCTACATCGTTTAATTCATTACCTGAGTTTAGTTTGTTTTGCAGCTTCTTGAAGCGATTGTTTCGATATTGCTGACGAAGTTGTTTGATCGCATCGCTAAACATTGGTTCAATATCGCTTTCTTCATTTTGCATCGCTGGGGTCATTGCTGCGATTTTGTAAAGGTGCGATTCATGCTGATGTCCGGCGAAGCGCGCTAGCAGGTTTTGCGTGCTGATACCGGGGTGTTCATGTACCTGATCGAGGATCAGCAGCAACAGGTCTATGCCGGGGATATCGGCTTCACAGAGATCGTCCAGGTTGCCTGCTGATTGAGCCAGCTCGGGTTTTTGCAGTAACAGGTTGATCGCCAGTCTTGTCGGGGTCCAGTGCTGTTCGGGGGCAATCTGCTTCTGCGCCGCCTCCTGCTGGGGATTGCCCATGATTTTTAGTAGCCTGGAATCGAGTTCAATAGAAAGCCTTTTCTCTACTTCGCGCAGGATTTCATCCTTCAGGCTTTGCAGCGGTATTTTTTCGAAGTAGGGGCGCAGCATGTCGATAAATTGCGAGCGTCCCTCTGGGCTGTGAACCTCGCCTCTTGAAAGCAGTTCATGGAACAGGAATTCGGTGAGCGTGGATGCCTGTTGAGCCTGTTGATGGAAGTCTTCCAGACCAAATTCTTTGATATAGGTGTCTGGATCATGGCCTTCAGGTAAAAACAGGAAGCGCGCCATGCGGCCTTCCTTGAGAGAGGCCAGGCAGTTTTCCAGAGCACGCCAGGCGGCCTTTCTACCCGCCTGGTCAGCATCAAAACAGAACACGAGTCTTTTGGCGATACGGAATAACTTTTCAATCTGGTCATGATTGATAGCTGTGCCCAGTGTGGCGACAGCATTACCAACGCCATGTTCGGCGAGAGAAACAACATCCATATAGCCTTCGGTGATGAAGATCTGTTCGATATGCGTGTTGTTGAGTTTGAGTTCGTACAGCCCGTAAATCTCTTCACCTTTATGGAATACCGGTGATTCGGGGGAGTTGAGATATTTCGGGTTATCTTCCGGGTTTATCACACGACCACCAAAGGCGATCGTGCGGCCTCTGCGATCACGGATAGGGAACATCAGGCGGTGCCTGAATCGGTCGTAGATTTTATCCTGTTCGTTTTTGATCAGCATGCCTGATTCGATCAGGTTACTGTCGTCGCCTTTCAGGTTATTCCAGCCGGGTGGAGCGAAGCCAATAGCGTATTGTTTGGCGGTTGTGCCACTGATACCTCGCTGCTGCAGGTATTCTATCGCTTGCTGATTTTGCTTGAGCTGTGACTGGTAGTATTGCGAGCAATTTTCCAGCGTGTTAAACAGCGACTCGGCTTCGGCTTTATTCTGTTGGCTGGGGCGGTGCCCCTGCTCGTAGGGGATTTCTACACCAATGTGTTGCGCCAGCGTTTCTATCGCTTCGACAAACTCCATATGGTCATAATCCATCAAAAAGCTGATGGCGTTGCCGTGTTGCTGGCAACCGAAGCAATGATAGAATTGTTTGTTCTGGCTTACCGAGAAGGAGGGGGATTTTTCATTATGAAATGGACAGCAGGCCCAGTACTCGCGCCCCTTCTTCTTTAAAGGGACGCGTGCATCGATGATTTCAACGATATCTATCCTGTTGAGCAGGTCATCTATGAAGCTGCGTGGTATTTTCCCCGCCATGTTAACTGGTCTGCTTCAATACGGCTGGTCCTGTATCAGGCTGCATCTTGCTGCAGGGTATCCATCAGGGAGTTGATATCCTCTGCTTTAGGTTTTACTAGCCAGAATAGACGCTGATAACGGATGAAGTTGTCCAGAATATACTGCCCCCAGGCACTGCCTGTTAGTGCTACATGCTTCTCGATCATGCCCTGCAGGTGAGTACGGTGGTTTTCCATGTTTTCAGAGGATATGCGGTGTATGTCTATCAATTCATTGTTGACGCAATCAACGAAATCCTTATCCAGATCGAGCACATAGGCGAAGCCACCAGTCATACCTGCGCCAAAGTTGATGCCTGCTTTTCCAAGTATCGCGATAATGCCTCCGGTCATGTATTCACAGCCATGATCACCGATGCCTTCAACAACGGCCTGTGCGCCAGAGTTACGCACAGCAAAGCGCTCACCTGCGGTACCGGCCGCAAAAAGCTCTCCACCGGTTGCACCATACAGGCAGGTGTTACCCATAATGGTTGTCTCCTGGCTTTTGAAGTTACTGTTATCGGGTGGAGTGATGACAACCTGACCGCCAGCCATGCCTTTACAGACATAGTCATTGGCATCGCCTTTCAGGGTCATGTGCAGGCCTTTTGAGTTCCATACGCCAAAGCTCTGTCCAGCCGATCCGGTCAGATTCAACTGGATAGGATTGTCGCCCATACCTTCATCACCATGCGCTAGCGCTATCTCACCCGACAGACGTGCGCCTATCGAACGGTTAATGTTGTGCAACTGATAGCTAAATTCGCCTCCCGTTTTGTTTTGAATGGCGGGCAGGCAGTCTTTTACCATCTGTTCAGCAAGTTCGCCCTTATCAAAGGGGATATTCTGCGGTTCGATGCAATACTGCGGCAGGTCTTTGGAAAGACCGCCGTCATCCAGAAGAGGTTGCAGGTTAAGCTTGCTCTGGCTGCTGGTTTTTCCTTCGATGACTTCCAGTAAGTCGGTGCGACCAATAATGTCAGCCAGTTTGCTGACACCGATTGAGGCCAGGATGTTGCGAACATCCTGTGCGATGAAGCGGAAGTAGTTTTTCACCTTTTCTACATTGCCATTGAAGTGCAGCTCACGCAGGATTGCATTTTGTGTGGCAACACCGGTAGCACAGTTGTTCAGATGACAGATACGCAGGAATTTGCAGCCCATGGCAACCATGGGACCAGTGCCGAAGCCAAAGCTTTCTGCACCCAGGATAGCGGCTTTAACCACATCCAGGCCTGTCTTCAAGCCGCCATCTGTTTGTACGCGCACCTTGTCGCGCAGCTTATTGGCACGTAATACCTGATGCGTTTCAGTGAGTCCCAGCTCCCAGGGCGAGCCTGCGTATTTGACCGAAGTTAGCGGGCTGGCACCTGTACCGCCATCATAACCGGCAATCGTAATCAGGTCGGCATAGGCCTTGGCCACGCCAGCGGCAATGGTGCCTACACCGGCTTCTGCAACCAGTTTGACCGATACCAGTGCTTTAGGGTTAACCTGCTTCAGGTCAAAGATTAACTGCGCCAGATCTTCGATTGAGTAAATGTCGTGGTGCGGTGGTGGCGAAATCAGGGTGACTCCAGGTTTGGAGTGGCGTAGTGTGGCAATCAGTTTATTGACCTTCTTACCGGGCAGTTGGCCTCCCTCACCGGGCTTGGCACCCTGAGCAACCTTGATCTGTAAAACCTCAGCATTCACCAGATAGTGTGGCGTTACGCCAAAACGCCCGGAAGCGATTTGCTTGATTTTGGACATTTTATCGGTGCCATAACGGGCCTTGTCTTCACCGCCTTCGCCAGAGTTGGAGCGTCCGCCTAGCTGATTCATCGCCTGTGCCAGGGTTTCGTGAGCTTCTGGCGATAATGCGCCTAAGGACATGCCAGCGGAGTCAAAACGCATCAGGATGTCCTGTAAAGGCTCTACCTGATCGATATCGATGGCTTGAGCCGATTTCAGCCCCAGCATATCGCGTAATGCGACTGCGGGACGGTTGTTGACGGTATCGGCGTATTTCTTCCAGTCTTCGTAATCACCGCTTGTTACGGCCTGTTGCAGGGTTTGTACCACATCCGGGTTGTAAGCATGATATTCCCCGCCGTGTACATACTTAAGCAGTCCGCCCTGGGTAATGCTTTTACGTGGGTTCCATGCCAGCTTATTGATGGCTTTTGCGTCGGCTTCGATGTCTTCAAAATCGATACCATCGATACGACAGGTGGTGCCGGTGAAACACAGGTCAACCACCTCTTTATGCATGCCGACAATTTCAAATAACTGTGAGCCGCGATAACTGGCAATGGTGGAAATCCCCATCTTGGAAATGATTTTATACAGCCCCTTGTTGATACCTTTACGATAGTTGGTGCCGATTTGATGATGTTCCATACCCCTGATTTCACCCGATTTCACCATGCCCAACAGACTGGCATAGGCGAGATAGGGGTATATGGCTGTGGCGCCATAGCCTATCAATACCGCCATGTGGTGTGGATCGCGCGCGCTTCCCGTTTCTACCACGATGTTTACATCGCAGCGTAGCCCTTCCTGACAAAGGCGGTGGTGTACCGCGCCCGTAGCAAGTGCAGCGTGAATGACTATTTCATTTCTGGGGATGTCATGATCTGTCAGTACCAGGATGATCTTGCCATCACGGCTAGCCTGTACCGCCTGATCAGTCACATTGATAATCGCCTGCTTCAGATTGGTTTGAGCGGGGTCGTAACTCATGCGGATACGTTGATGCTCAAATTGCGTCTGTTTTGCAGGATCTAGCAGTCTGTGAAATTTGTGGTCCGACAGGATGGGGGAATTTACCACCAGACGATTGGCGTATTCCGGGGATTCTTCAAACAGGTTTTGTTCCTGTCCAAAGCAGGTTTCCAGTGACATGACGATTTTTTCACGCAAAGGGTCAATGGGCGGGTTGGTAACCTGGGCAAATGACTGACGGAAGCTATCATACACCGAGCGTACATGGTGCGATAATACAGGAAGCGGTGTGTCATCACCCATGGATCCGGTTGCTTCCTGACCATCTGATGCTAATACGCGCAGCACCTGATCTTTTTCTTCAAAGCTGACCTGAAACAGTTTCTCAAATCGATCCAGCGTATCCTGATCCATCGATTCTTCCGACAGCGGGGCGTGTTGAGGGTCTGCTGACAGATGCTTTAGGCCTTTTTGCAGCCATTCCTCATACGGGTGGCGTTCCTGCAGCATTTTATCGATGTCTTCTGAGAGTAATACCGTGGCACTTTCGGTATCTACCGCAAACATTTGTCCCGGCATCAGGCGGCCTTTGGCGACAACATCCTCGGGTTTGTAGTCCCATACACCAACCTCTGAGGCGAGGGTGATGTGACGATCACTGGTACGTACCCATCGTGCAGGGCGCAGCCCGTTACGATCAGTGACGCAGCAGGCATAGCGTCCTTCGGTGAGAACGATTCCGGCTGGGCCATCCCATGGGTCCATATGCATGGAGTTATAGTCGTAGAAGGCTTTCAGGGCGGAATCCATGTAATCCACATTTTGCCAGGCCGGCGGTACCAGCAGACGCATGGCGCGGAATACGTCTATGCCTCCAGCCAGTAGCACATCAAGCATGTTATCCATAGAGCTTGAATCTGAACCTGTCATATTTACCAAAGGACGAACCTCTGCCATATCAGGGATCAGGTCAGACTTAAGCTTGTATGCACGAGCATTAGCCCAGTTACGGTTGCCCTGAATGGTGTTGATCTCACCATTATGGGCGAGGTAACGAAAAGGCTGGGCCAGTTTCCAGCGTGGCCAGGTGTTGGTTGAAAAGCGCTGGTGAAATACACAGATCGAGCTCTTCATCTCCGGGTCGTTGAGATCCTGATAAAACACTGGCAGATTAGCGGGCATAACCAGCCCTTTATAGGATATGACGCGTGAAGACATGCTGGGGATGTAGAAGTGACTGTCGTTTTCATCGTGTGCTTTTTCGATAGTGCGTCGGGCAATAAATAATGAGCGTTCGAAATCTGCGACACTGCTGCCTTCGGGGGCATTGATAAAGGCCTGGAAAATAGCTGGTTGGCTGCTTAAGGCTTCTTCACCACAGGCGGATGAATCAGTAGGTACTTCACGCCATCCAGCTAGTGTTAACCCCTGTTTGTCGAGCTTGTCTGCGAATAGTGTTTTTTCATTTTCGATCATGGCTGCATCAGGTTTCATAAACACCATCGCAACGGCGTATTGATCGCTTAACTCGATGCCGAGTTGCTGTGCCTTGCTGCGTAAAAATGAGTCGGGCTTCTTTAATAGTAATCCGCAGCCATCGCCGGTTTTACCATCAGCGGCTATAGCGCCTCTATGCGTCAGCCGGGCCAGTGCTGAAATCGATGTGCTAATCAGCCAGTGGCTAGGCTTATCGTCTATATTGGCAATCAACCCAAAACCGCAGCTATCTTTCTCGAAGCTGGGGTTATATAGGCCTTTTAAGCGTGATAGTTCGTTCATAATACTAACCGGTTGGTAAATTCTGAATATTTTGACTGGATACAATGATGCAGTGCATCAAGTCCGGGCAAAAAGGTCGATTATTATACTCGTCTACACCTGAGGTGTTCAATCTTTAGCGGAAAACTCCAGCGGCCAGCAGGGGTGAGTTCTTTTGATGCACATTATAGCTGCTCAGATTTCTGACTTTATCTGGCTGAATTTTCTGGGCCAGGGCTGTAATTGTTGTAACTTCGCCGGTAGTTCGGCTAGCGCTTGTTGAGCAGCCCTGTGATTATTGAAGTTGCCATACAGCAGTCGGAAGTAGGTTTTACCTTTTATCTGGCTTTGATAATAAGCCGATTTTTGACAGATATTATGCTCCTTGCAGAAGTCGAAAACTGCTTGCCGGGTTGAGGTTGATATCACTTGCAGGCTATAGGCGCTATCCTGTTGACTGCGTATCCACTGTGTACCGAGCAGCCCCTGATCCCTGTCAAAAAGTACTGGTTTAGCCAGGAACTGATTGGCGGCATGAGTGTAGTCTGTGGTTGAGGGCAGGGTGACTTCAACGCTATCGATATCCTCCACTGGTTGTGGTATGAAATGCAGGATAGATTGCTGGTTGGGTGTATCTATGAAGGTGTTAGCTATTTGAGGTAGCAAGATGACAGCTATTAAGGCCAGGCTGAGTAATTCGGCCAGCTGTGGGTTGGGCTTAAAACCACTGTCTGGTTTTTGCATCCGTTGAACTGCCTGTATGCAGAGTCGTTTTATCTGTTCTGCGTCCCCACGAGCCTGCCACCAGATGGAAAATATTCTGTACCAGCCAAAAGGAGGGCGGTTATTTATGCCGGCAAGGTTTAGTGCTCGGTAAAGATATTCGTAGATACAGATTGGGCTGCATTTATTGCTACGATTGGCATTAACGTCTGTGTCCGTCAGAGCCAGGATGATGAGTTTTTGCCAACTCTGTGGGGCGTCCATGGAAATTTAGCACTGTTCAAGGGTTTGATTTAACAGCTCTGTATCATAATCATCACTGATAATGGCCTTGCCGAGGTCTTTGAGTAGTACGAGTTTGATAATACCCTGATCAACCTTCTTGTCAATTGCCATAATGTTCATGTATTGATCTATCGTCATATCCTGAGGGGGACGTACCGGTAGATTGGCCTGTTCCAGTAGCTTAATGGTACGCGATTGAATCTCTTCGTTTATCCAGCCATGTCTAAGCGATAGATCCACGGCCATCACCATCCCTGCAGAGACGGCTTCACCGTGCAACCAGTTACCATAACCCATGGCTGATTCGATGGCATGACCAAAGGTGTGACCGAGGTTGAGTATGGCCCTGATACCTGATTCTTTTTCATCGATGGCAACAACATCTGCTTTAGTCTGGCAGGAGACCATAATAGCCTGGCTGAGCAGTGCCACATCTTTCTGCATAAGCCCTGTTATATTGCCTTCAAGCCAGCTGAAAAACTCCGCATCATGAATCAGTCCATATTTGATGACTTCAGCCATACCTGCACTGAGTTCACGGTCAGGCAGTGTCATTAGCGTGTTGGTGTCGGCTATGACACATTGCGGCTGATAGAATGCTCCAATCATATTCTTACCACGAGGATGGTTTACCCCGGTTTTGCCGCCAACTGATGAGTCGACCTGAGACAGTAAGGTTGTTGGTATCTGTATAAAATTGACGCCACGTTGATATATCGCAGCGGCAAAGCCTGTTATGTCACCAATGACGCCGCCACCCAGGGCAATTAAGGTGGTCTTTCTATCATGCCTTTTGTCAATTAGAACATCGACAATGCGTTCTACGTTTTCTAGCGTTTTATACTGCTCCCCATCTTCCAGGACTGCGGTGTCAAAACGGATCTGTTGTTCATTCAGAGCAGCTTCTATCTTGTTTAGGTAAAGGGGGGCAACCGTTGTATTGGTTACAATCAGGGCACTATTGCCGAGGATGTAATCGCTGATAAGGGAATAGTTATCCAGTAGTTGGTTGCCGATAAAAATCGGATAACTACGGTCACCCAGGTCTACATTAAGTTGATGGAGTGCTGTCATGGTTGAGTCAGGTAGTCCGGTAATTTAGGTATGATTTCATTCGCAACACGGCGTGCATACTTGCGATCGGTCTGTATGCGTAGGTCGGCAAGTTCCAGATATAGAGGCTTTCTTTCGTTAAGCAGCTTTTCCAGCCGTTCGCGAGGGTTTTCTGTGCGTAACAGGGGCCTTTTCTTATCGTGCTTTAATCTTTCCATTTGTTGATTGACCGAGGTATCCAGAAAGATGATAAAACCAGCAGCTTTTAATAATTCACGATTCTCAGGACGGGTCACCGATCCACCACCGGTGGCTAATACCAGATTAGGCTTTTCGGTTAGTTCTTTAATAGCTTTAGTTTCACGTGATCGAAAGCCTTCCTCACCTTCTACATCAAAGATGCAGGGGATATCTACCCCGGTTTTTTCTTCGATGTAGTAATCGCTATCAAAAAATTCACGATGTAAGCGGTTAGCGAGCAGCTGGCCGATGGTTGATTTTCCGGAACCCATGGGTCCAATCAGAATGATGTTGTTAGAGCTCATGGGTTGATCGATTGCAAATCCAGCGCGAATTTTAGATTTGCGGGTAATGAAATACAAGCTCCCAGTGTATATATATACACTGGGAGCTTGTTAAATTATCTGATATCGAGGTTCGCACTCGACAAAATTTTGGGAGTTACAAAGATAAGTAATTCAGAACGTTCATCTCTGTCTGAAGTGGATTTAAACAGGTTACCTATTAGAGGAAGGTCGCTGAAGAAAGGTACTCTTGTGACCTGGGTGGCCTGAACTGTTTCATAAATACCACCTAGAACGACAGTTTGACCGTTATCAACTAGCAATTGTGACTGAACTTCGCGAGTGTCGATGGTAGGAGCAGAGATTGTGCCACTGAACTGGACGTCTTCACCGCGAGAATCCTTATGCACTTCCAGGTCCATAATAATTCGATCATCAGGAGTGATTTGAGGTGTGGTTTGCAGTGAAAGGACGGCTTTTCTGAATTTAAGAGTTGCTGTCCCATCATCAATTGTCAGGTAAGGAATCTCTACACCTTGCTCAATTCTAGCGGTATGTGAGTCGGCTGTGATTACACGAGGGCTGGAGACAACTTCACCACGTCCTTCTGTTTGGGCTGCTGATAGTTCAAGCTCAAGTAAGGTACCCAGGGGCAGCTTGGCCAGTGCTAGAGCGATAGACCCCGCAGGATTGGTTAAGGGCATGTTTACATTCAAAGAGTCTGAAACATTTAAGGTATCATTATTGATTAAATCGGTAGTGCCGTTTAGATTGCCTGAAGTAACAGCCCCGTCTCCGGTTGATCCAGCGCCAAAGCTGTCGTTGCTGACGCCAAAGCGAACACCAAGCTCTTTACTGAAGTCATCGTTGGCAATAACAACTCGGCTTTCAATTAATACCTGTCGTACAGGAATATCGAGCTCAGCAAGTAATTGTCGAACACTCGCCAGGCTGCTATTGGTGTCTTTCACTAAAAGTGTGTTGGTACGGGCGTCGACACTGACCGATCCGCGAGAAGAAATTATCGAGTTATCTTTTAATTTGAGTAATTCTGCAATATCTGTAGCTTTGGCGTAGTTTACCTTGATGAATTCGGTGCGCAATTGCTCTAATTCTTCGACTTGCTTACGAGCTTCGAGCTCAAGTTTTTCCCTTGCCGCTATCTCATCCGTCGGTGCAACCAGAATGACGTTGCCAGCGCGACGTTGGGCCAGCCCTTTAGTTTTCAGGATGATATCCATAGCCTGATCCCAGGGGACATTTTTCAGTCGTAATGTGAGGTTGCCTTCGACTGAGTCACTGACTACCAGATTCAGACCAGTGAAATCAGCTAGCAGCTGTAGTACTGAGCGGACTTCAATATCCTGAAAGTTTAGGGAAAGTCTTTCGCCGGTAAACCCAAATTTGGCTTTCTTACGTTTTTCTTCTTCGGCTTTGGATATGGGGGCAACTTCAATGGTATACACCTGATCTGTCTGGTAGGCCAGGTGTTCAAAATCTCCATTTGCTGTTATCGACATTTTGATCGATGAGCCATCCTGTACGGTATCTATGAAACTGATTGGAGTTGCGAAATCACTCACGTCAAGTCGACGTTGAAGTTCAGGTGGGAGTTGCGAGCCAATAAATTCGACATTAATAGACTCGTTTTCACGATATACATCGGTGGAGATAGAGGTACTGGTTAAGTCGATAATAACTCGACCTTCTCCATTAGCGCCACGCTTAAAATCAATATTTGTAATGCCCTTAGCCAAAGCACCAATATTTTTCTCCTCCGATAAAGCTACCGGAGTAGTGCCGGTTCCTTTTGATGCTGCAAGGCTTTGAGCTGATTCGGAGCTATTTCCTGCCAGAGTCATGATCATTTGATTGCCGCTAACAGAGGTCGTGTAGTCGGTAGGATTGCTAAGATTTATAACCACGCGAGTTCTGCCTTTGGATGCTGCAGTCAGAATGGTTTGCATTGCTCCAATCCCTACGCGGAATGAACGTTGCTTGAGCTGGTTTTCTGTATCAGTGAAGTCAAGAGCAATTCGAGCAGGCTCATCAATGGTAAAAGACCTTGGTTCAATTGCGTCTTCATCAAAGGTGAATACCAGTTGTACTGCGTTGCCTGTCATAACGGAATAATCAAGGCCGACAAGGTTTCTTGCCTGCGCCTGGCCCAAATTAAAAAGAATAAGCAGAGCAAAAAGTAGTTTAGGTGTTTTCACGGATTTCAGAATCTTGAATGAGTTAAAAAATTTCATTGATGTATCCCCGTTATTCAATCAGCGCGATCGCTGCTGAACGTTCGATATAATTTCCCAGACCGTCTGGAACTATTTCTGTTAATTTTATTTCAACATCGGTAAGTGAAATAAGTCGGCCATGATTTTGCCCCATATAGTTGCCTTCAAGGACTCGGTGAATGGTGTTATCCGGGGCGAAAATAAGGCCCCATTTGGTGCCATCTTTGGTAACTGTTCCTTTGAATCTTAAGGTGTCTAATGGAAAATCTTCAAGCGGTTCTCTGGGGCGGTCCATATCTGGGCGAGGACCGGTTGCATCAGCACTTATCGTGTCATCAACCCGTTCAGGTCGTCTGAAGTCTACAAGCATAAAAGGGTCTCGAAAATTTTGAGAGGTATACTCAAAATTCTGATAGGGAACAAATGGAGGGATTGGCTCAACTCGTCCAGGTGGTTTTGCTTTTGTTTGATTGACGAATTGCTGTAAATCACTCAAGCCCTGGTTACAGGCACTGGCGCCAAAAATGACGAGTAAAGTGAAGCCGACGCGTGCGGTTTTTCTGAAAGAGATCATTATTGTTCATCCTCTTTCAGATAACGATAGGTTTTTGCAGTAGCTGTCATTTGTAACTTATCATTAGCAGGTTGTTCTTTAGTTCCCTTCTTCTGTTCCAGTTTCAAGTCGTGCATGGTTACAATACGTGGCAATGCAGCTACACCGCTGATGAATGAGGCAAGATCATGATAGGTCCCTGAAACCTCAAGTGCGATAGGTAGTTCAGCATAAAACCCCTTTTTTTCCTCGGCACTTGGCTTGAATTTCTTAATTTCCAGTCCATTAGCAAGAGCTGTCTGACTTACGTCAACCAGTAATGATTCAACATCGGTTTTTTCCGGTAGCTGACGAAGTATGGCCTGAAATGATGCCGTCATTTCAGCTAGCTGTTCTTTATATAGATCCAGCTTTGCCGCCTGGTCAGCTTTTACAGTAAACTCTGATTTTAATTCGGTTTCTTTTTTTTCTACCGTTTTTAAATTGGCTAACTGTTTGGTGGTATCAAAATATATTCCGGCAGCAATGATTACAATAAAAATAATCGCTAGAAAGCCATACTTGATTGGATTGGAAGCATTGCCCAGGTTGTTTAAGTCTAAATTATTTAACTCGTCACTGATGCTCATTTTAGGGCTCCTTGTTTCGCTTCTTCTTCAGCGTTTGGAGATGTCTGCTTGACGCTTAGAACGAAGGAGCTGATACGGGTGACCTTTTTATCTTCGATTTCAATAACGTCCAGATTGGGATCTTTTAGCCAATCTGATGAACTCAGGTTGCGCATATAACTGGAAACACGGGCATTAGATTCAGCTTCCCCAGTTAACTTAAGAGTATTATTGCTCTGTTCCAGTGTTTTCAGATAGACCCCACTAGGAACAGTGGTAACAAGTTCAGTGAACATATGAACAATAGATGGTCTACTGGCCTGTAGATCCTGTATAACTTCCATCCTTTCGATCAGGCTTTTGCGTACTTTCTGCAGTTCACGGATTTCCGCGATCTCATTATCAAGTTTTGATATTTCATTAGATAAAAATCTGTTACGGCTGTTTTGATAGTCAATTTTCGCATTCATTTGAAAATGAATAAGCCCTACAATAGCTGCGCCTAGTACCATGCTAAGCACTAACATGGTCATAAATTGCTTTTGTCGTTCCTGTCGGAGTTCTTCGCGCCAGGGTAGTAAATTAATGCGCGTCATAAGTGTTCTGCTCCTCTGATGGCGAGCCCCGCGGCTATCAGAAAAGATGGACCATCAGCTTGAAGATTGGCCTTGTTAATTTTGCCACTAGTGGACATGTTTTGAAAAGGGTTCGCTATCATTGTTGGAACGCCGATATGAGATTCAGTTAATTCAGCTAAATTAGGCAAAGAAGCGGTTCCTCCGCCGAGTATTAGATGGTCGATATTGCCGATTGAGCCGCCAGCAGAATAGAAAAATTGTAAAAAGCGACTAACCTGCTGCGCAGTGGTTTCTTTAAAAGGCTCCAGAACTTCAGGCTCGTAATTATCCGGTAGGCCACCCTGGCGCTTAGCCAGTCCAGCCTCGTCGTAGGAGAGACCGTAGCGGCGCATAATTTCTTCAGTGAGCTGTTTGCCACCAAAATTTTGCTCTCGAGTATATATCAGTTTATGGTTATGGATAACACTCAGGCTGGTCATGGTGGCCCCAATATCAACAATAGCCACAGTTTGATCGGCTCCCTGTTCAGGTAAGCTTGACGACAGGACCTGGAATACGGTTTCTATGGTGTAGGCTTCGATATCGACAATCTTTGGTGTCAAACCGGCCAACTCGACTGCTGCAATTCGGTTATCAACATTCTCGCTACGGCAGGCGGCAAGAAGAACGTCTACGGTTTCAGAATTATCTTCAGTTTCACCTAATATCTGGAAGTCGAGATTTACCTCTTCCAGTGGGTAAGGAATGTATTGATCGGCTTCTAACTGAATCTGGCCTTCCATTTCCTCATCATCCAGATTGGCTGGCATGGTGATTTTTTTGGTAATTACAGAAGAGCCTGCGACAGCAATTGCACAATATTTGGATTTTACTTTTGACTTGTGCAGCGCACGCTTTACACTCTCACCGACAGCTTCAACTTCGGCTACGTTTTTATCCACCATGCTATTCGCTGGAAGAGGTTCAACGGCGATTCCTTCGATCCGATAGCTAGATCCAGACTTGCTGAGCTCAAGTAACTTGATCGATGTGGAACTGATATCGATACCGATTAAAGGCGGCTTTTTAGGTGTTAAAAACACAAGAGTCCCTCAGTTGTGACTGTGTTCAAGAATGTTAATGATAATTTACATTAACATCTACTTGTAAGTATATATTTTGTTAAATTTTTCTTAAACTATGCCAAAGTCTAGTAGAAGATATTCTTCTTGTCGATATTTTTCATGTGTTAGTTTATAAATATACCGTAACTTTATGAAAATTCTAGTAAAAATTTTAGCAGCGATGTTTGCTGCGGGATTACTCCTGTTTATCGCGGGAATCCTGTTTGTATTTTTGGTGCTGGTGCCCGAACTGCCTTCTATTGGTAATCTGGAGGATGCCGAGTTTCAGGTGCCACTGCGAATCTTCGATAAAAACGAGTTTTTACTAGCTGAATATGGTGAGCATAGACGAATTCCGGTCAAATATGAGGATATTCCAAAGAAAATTGAGCAGGCTTTTCTTGCTGCAGAGGACGATCAGTTTTGGGAGCATGCTGGAGTCGATCCATTAGCCTTGATGGCCGCAGCATTCGAGCTGGTTACTACGGGTAACAAGTCTCGTGGAGGCAGTACCATAACCATGCAGGTTGCTCGAAACTTCTTTCTAAGTACCGAAAAAACCTATAGCCGCAAGCTGAATGAGATCTTACTGGCCCTTAAAATTGAAAAGGATCTGGATAAAAAAACGATTCTGGAGCTGTATCTAAATAAAATTTATCTGGGTAAGCGCGCTTATGGAGTAGTCGCAGCCGCTCAGGTTTATTATGGTAAAACTCTGCAAGAGTTAACATTAGCCCAGGCTGCGATGATAGCGGGCCTGCCCAAGGCTCCTTCGCGTTATAACCCGATTATCAATCCCGATAGAGCGCTGATACGTCGTGACCATATTATTCGTCGTATGAGTCAATTGGGTTTTATTGATGAAGAGGAGTATCAGACGGCAAGAGCTGAGCCGGTCACTGCGGAGTTACATAATCTGGAGGTCAGTGCTGATGCACGATATGTTGCCGAGATGGTTCGAGCTGATGTCTACGAAACCTATGGTGAGGATGCATATAAGGCTGGCTTGAAGGTTTATACCACTATAGATGATCGTTTGCAGCGAACTGCTAATACCGCTTTGCGTGATGCATTGCTCGCCTATGATCGGCGGCATGGGTATCGAGGAGTTGATGGCAAAATTGATCTGGCTTTAGTCAAGCAGGATCCGTTTGAAGAAGGGGTGGTAGAACCGGCTACGATTGGCAACCTTATTCGCGCCGTAGTTAAAACTGTTGAGGATGACAAAATACAGGTTTATCTACCTGATTTTCGTCAGGTAGATATCCCTTTTGCCAAGGCAATTGACTGGGCGCGTCCTTATGTTAATGAAAACGTAATTGGAGGCGCGCTGAAAAAACCGGCAGATGTGTTAAGTGCTGGCGACCTGATCTGGGTTGAGCAGAAAGAGGAGGGCTGGTGGTTGGCTGAGGTGCCTAAGGTGCAGGGAGCTATCGTCTCGGTGAATCCTGCAAATGGGGCGATCCAGTCTCTGGTTGGTGGTTTTGATTATTTCCATCATAAATTCAATCGTGCTGCTCAGGCAAAGCGTCAACCAGGGTCAAACTTTAAGCCCTTTATTTATTCGGCAGCTCTGGAAAAGGGGTTTACTGCGGCCAGTCTTATTAATGATGCCCCGGTGGTTTTTGATGATGATTCACTGGAATCAACCTGGCGGCCGGAAAACTATTCAGGCAGATTTTATGGCCCAACCCGATTGAGGGAAGCATTGGTTAAATCTCGTAATCTAGTTTCTATCCGAATCCTTCAATCCATAGGTCTGCGCTATGCAACAGCCTATGCGCAGAGGTTTGGCTTTGAAAAGAAGGATATGCCTTACGATTTATCTCTGGCACTGGGTAGCGGTGCATTCTCACCCCTTGAAATCGTGCGCTCGTATGCGGTTTTTGCAAATGGTGGGTATCTGGTTAAGCCTTACTATATTGACCGGATTGAGTCGAGTGATGGAGAGGTATTGTTCCAGCAGCAGCCACTAAGCGTTTGTCAGAGCTGCGAAGTTGCTACTGAAGATAAGGTTGAAGAAGTAAAAACTGAAGCGCAGACGCAGCAGCAGTCTTCTGAGGATCAGGATCAGGATCAGGAGCAGATGATAGAAGAAGTATCACCGGTCATTGAGTATGCGCCACGAGTAATTTCAGCGCAGAATGCCTTTATTATGAGGAATATCCTTAGAGAGGTTGTAAAGCGAGGTACGGCAGTCCGTGCAAAAGTGTTGGGCAGGCCCGATATTGCGGGTAAAACAGGTACAACGAATGATCAAAAAGATGCCTGGTTTAGTGGCTTTAATGATCAGGTTGTGACTACTGCATGGGTTGGTTTTGACGATCAGAAGCCGTTAGGTTCACGAGAAACCGGTGGTCGAGCGGCCTTACCCATGTGGATAGACTATATGCGTGAAGCCTTGAAGGGTTTGCCTGTGAACCTTGAGGAGCAGCCTGAAAATATTGTTACTGTGAGAGTGGATTCAGATACAGGAGAGCGGGCGACGGAGAGTTCCAGAAGAAGCTATTTTGAGATCTTTAAGGTTGGTACTGAACCGAAAGAATATACGGCCGGCTCGCTGAATAGTGCCGGGGCTAATGCCGAAAACCCGGGAACCATACAGGAAGAAAATATCGAAAATGAGATATTCTAGAAAAAGGTAATAAAAAATGCCGCTTTGTAAGCGGCAATTTTATGATCGTTTATGCGCGAATTTCTCGCCCAAATTCATGTACGGCGTCAACCAGTACCTTGAGGTTATCAGGGTTAACTGTTTGATGAATGCCGTGCCCTAGATTGAAAACGTGGCCATTATTGGGTCCAAACTTCTCAATCAGCTGTTTTACCTGGGCGCGAATTTCATCTGGATCAGCATATAGAACGTTGGGGTCGAGATTGCCCTGTAATGCGACCTTGTTGCCAACTCTCTGGCGAGCTTCATCAATTGAAATTGTCCAGTCAAGACCAACAGCATCGCATCCTGTGGCCGCTGTTAATTCAATCCATTGTCCGCCGCCTTTGGTAAACAGGGTTACCGGGATGGTTTTTCCATCCTGTTTGGTGTTCAATTGTTCAACGATTTGCTGCATATAGCGCAATGAGAATTCCTGATAGGCTTCCGGGGTTAATATACCGCCCCAGGTGTCGAAAATCATTAGCGATTGTGCGCCTGCTTCAATTTGAGCATTTAGATAGCTGACCACTGACTGTGCTGTTATATCCAGAATCTTGTGCAGTGATTTTGGTGCGCCGTAAAGCATACCTTTTGAGTGGTGATAATCTTTTGAGCTACCACCTTCTATCATATAGGTGGCCAGG
This sequence comes from Gammaproteobacteria bacterium, assembly GCA_050295575.1. GTDB lineage: Bacteria > Pseudomonadota > Gammaproteobacteria > JACNJF01. The sequence continues at coordinate 19,499 of JBNKPX010000050.1, forward strand.
GTCCAGGGGCTGCCGCTGAATCCAATGAGTGGTACCTGTCCGTTGAGTTCGTTGCGGATTAAGGTGACCGCATCAGTTACATAACGTAGGTCGTCGGCGGGGTCAGGTACAAATAATTGATCGATGTCGGCCTGAGTACGGATAGGGCGCTCAAATTTGGGGCCTTCACCTTCGCTGAAATATAGACCGAGATTCATTGCATCCGGGATAGTCAGGATGTCGGAAAATAAAATTGCGGCATCGAGGTCGAACCTGCGTAGCGGCTGTAGAGTTACTTCGCAGGCAAGCTCGGGTGTTTTGCACAAATCGAGAAAGCTTCCGGCCTGTTTTCGGGTTGCTTTATATTCTGGCAGGTAGCGTCCAGCCTGACGCATAATCCAGACAGGGGTGGTATCGGTATCCTGTTTGAGTAAGGCTTTCAGGTAGCGATCATTTTTTAGTTCAGGGAATCCCATTTTTTATTCTTCCAGATAATTCAGAATGCCTTCAGCAGCCTGGCGTCCTTCATTGATTGCGGTAACCACCAGATCGGATCCGCGTACCATATCACCGCCTGCAAAAACCTTTGGATTGCTGGTCTGGTAGGCGTAGTCGCCAGTATCTGGTGCGATTATTCGACCTGAATCGTCGATTGATATATTGTTGCTTGCTAACCATGGTGATGGATCGGGGCGAAAACCAAAGGCTATCAATACTGCGTCAGCAGGGATGATTTCTTCCGAGCCCTGAATGATTTCGGGAGTTCGACGACCATTTTCATCGGCTTCACCAAGCTGTGTAGTCACTACTTTTATGCCTTCGACGCTCTCATCACCCACGATTTCGATTGGCTGACGATTAAAAAGAAAGTTAACACCTTCTTCTTTTGCATTCTCTACTTCCTTAATTGAGCCGGGCATATTTGCCTGATCGCGACGATAAGCACAGGTGACCTTGTTGGCACCCTGGCGAATTGCGGTACGGTTGCAATCCATAGCGGTGTCTCCACCGCCAAGCACGACTACATTCTTACCGGCAAGGTCGATAAAATCAGGTTTTGATTGTGTGGCAAAATCGATTTCATTGTGAACATTGGAGATCAGGAAAGGTAATGCGTCATAAACGCCAGGCTTGTCTTCACCAGGAAAGCCTCCTTTCATAGAGGAATAGGTGCCCATACCCATAAATATGGCATCGTAATCTTCGCAAAGCTGTTTGAAGCTGATGTCGCTACCAATGCTGGTGTTTAAGATAAACTCCACACCCATGTCTTCGAAAATCTTACGACGTTTGCTAATGACCACTTTATCCAGTTTGAAGGATGGAATCCCAAAGGTCAGTAGTCCGCCTATTTCCGGGTGGCGGTCATAGACTACGGGTTTCACACCATTGCGCACCAGTATATCGGCACAACCCAGCCCAGCAGGACCGGCGCCAATAATGGCTACCCTTTTGCCGCTATCTACAACATGGCTCAGATCGGGCGTCCAGCCACTAGCCAGTGCGGTATCGGTGATGAATTTCTCAATTGATCCTATGGTGACAGCGCCGAATCCTGTAGCCAGTGTGCAGGCGCCTTCGCATAAGCGCTCCTGAGGGCAAACCCGGCCGCAAATCTCAGGCAGGGTATTGGTTTTGTGAGACATCTCAACGGCTTCATTCAAATTGCCTTCAGCAACTAGTTTCAGCCAGTTAGGAATGAAGTTGTGAACCGGGCATTTCCATTCACAATAGGGATTGCCACATTCAAGACAGCGATCAGCCTGCTCTGCAGCCTGCTTGAGGTCAAAATTATGGTAGATTTCGGCAAACTCTTTAACTCGATCCGGGGCGGACTTCTTTAGAGGGTCACTACGCTGTACATCGAGAAACTGAAATACGTTTGCCATGGGTAATGCTGAATTGACCTGCTGGTTAATTTGCACTAAGCATGTTTTTGATTTGCTGGCTTACCTGCCCCATATCGGCGCGGCCGGTTAATTTGGGTTTTAAAATACCCATTACCTGGCCCATTTGCTTCATTTCAGTGGCACCGGTTTGAGCAATTGCTTCAGAAATCATTTGCGTGACTTCAGCCTCCGACAGGGCGGCAGGCAGATATTGCTGAATCAGTTCCAGCTCAGATTGCTCAATAGCAATCAGATCGTCACGCCCGGCCTTTTCAAACTGGCTGATCGATTCACGGCGTTGCTTGACCATTTTGTCCAGCACCGCAGTGACTCTGGCATCATCCAGTTCTATGCGTTCATCAACTTCAATCTGTTTTATTGCTGATAACATCAATCTAATGACAGCCAGACGAGACTTGTCAGCACTTTTCATGCTGGCTTTCATATCCGATTGAAGTTGTTGCTTGAGTGCGCAGTCGGTCATACTAGGGCCTCTAGTACATGCGTCTTCTGTTACCGACCTCTTTGCTCAGGCGTTTGAAGTTGCGTTTTACCGCAGCTGCAGCTTTGCGTTTACGTACAGAAGTAGGTTTTTCGTAGTTCTGTCTACGACGTGTTTCGGTAAGAACACCGGCTTTTTCGCAAGAGCGCTTGAATCGACGAAGCGCAAAATCAAAAGGTTCGTTGTCCTTTACTTTTACTGAAGGCATATTAAGAATATCCAGGTTTATTAAATATTGAGTGTAAATCGTTACACCGACGTTTCGAGCCGGGCAATTATAAGGAGGCAGTTTGAAATATCAATTGTTGCATAGCGAAAATAGAGAGAAATCAGCTAAATGAAGGTTTTAGGCATAGAAAGTTCCTGCGATGAGACAGGAATCGCAATTTTTGACACGACGAACGGTAGTTTAGAACAGCGTTTGTATAGTCAGATAGAGCGACATCGAGAGTATGGTGGGGTCGTTCCTGAGCTGGCGTCGCGTGATCATGTTGCCAAAGCGGCACCTATGATTGATGAAATTCTGCGTAATTCAGGTGGGGTAGAGTCCATTGATGGTATCGCCTATACCCGAGGCCCCGGTTTGATGGGTGCCTTGATGGTAGGAGCCTGTGTCGCACGGGGGCTGGCCTGGGCGATTAATAAGCCAGTATTAGGTGTGCATCATATGGAAGGGCATTTGCTGGCTCCTATGCTGTCCGAGCAAAAACCTGAGTTCCCATTTGTTGCGCTGCTGGTTTCGGGTGGGCACACCATGTTGGTGGATGTGCAAGGGGTTGGTCGTTATCGGGTGCTGGGTGAGTCGCTGGATGATGCTGTGGGCGAAGCCTTTGATAAAACCGCCAAGTTGCTGGGGTTGCCTTATCCGGGTGGGCCTGAGCTGGCAGAGCTTGCAGGCATGGTGCAAAGCAGTGATCTAAGGTTCCCGCGCCCAATGGTGGACAGGCCAGGGCTGGATTTCAGTTTTAGCGGTCTGAAAACCTTTGCCTTAAATACCATGCATAGCATGGCTCCATTAAATGATCAGTCGCGCGCTGAAATTGCCTTTGCTTTTGAGTCCGCAGTGGTCGACACCTTAAAGATCAAATGCAAAAGGGCCTTGAAGCAAACAGGCTATAAAACTCTGGTAGTGGCAGGAGGTGTTGGGGCTAATCAAAGGTTGCGCAACGAGCTACAGCATTTGCTTGCTGATTTATCGGGGGCGGTGTTTTTTCCTGAGATGCAATATTGTACCGACAATGGCGCCATGATTGCTTATGCTGGGGGGCTGCGACTGGCGGCCGGTCTTGTCGATGAAGATGTGTATGATGTTTTACCGCGCTGGTCGTTGGAGCAACTGCCCGCATTGCCGAGCTGATTGCTGTTATTTTTCCTGGCCCTGCATTATGCGTAGTATGTTTTGTTTGTGGCGAAGCACAAGAATCAATGATAGCAATGCAAGGAGTATGCTAATTTCTACCTGTGCTGTCAGAGATGTATAGATGAGAGGCATTAGTGCAAAAGCAATGATTGCGGCCAGCGAGGATAATTTAAATACCCTGGCAACAATCAACCAGATGCCCACTACGATCAGGCCGCTGAGCCAGTGAAAAGCGAGGATAAAACCAATCGCAGTAGCAACACCTTTGCCGCCACTAAAGCGGTAATAAATCGGGTAGCAGTGGCCGATAAAAGCGCTTAGCCCGGTGAGGGCAACCCAAAGCGTATCGGTTAAAAAATACTGTGCCAGTAGTACTGGTATAAAGCCTTTGAGCAGATCGACAAAAAGAGTTAATGCTGCCGCTTTTTTGCCAGCAATGCGCATCACATTGGTCGCGCCCGGGTTGTTGGAGCCCTCGCTACGCGGATCTGGAAAGCCCATGATGTGACTTAGTGTAATGGCGGACGAGAATGATCCCAGCAGATAGGCTGAAATGACAAAGCCGAAGTTTAACAGGTGAAAGTTTTGCAAGTTGCTGGTGGTGTGCTTTTTATCGTGGGCATGACTTTATCAGGATATTCAAATGCTGAACAGATTTTTAAGAGCAGAGGTTGATGACTACAGAATTATTTATAAGTCGTAGTGGGCAGGGGCCGGCCCTTGTATTACTGCATGGCTGGGGGATGAATGGGGCAATTTTTAACCCGCTACTGGATTATCTGAATGATGATTTTGAAGTGCTGTGCGTGGATTTACCTGGGCATGGAAAATCCGCTTTGGCCCATATGGGTTTTGATCAACAGGTGGAACAGCTGGCGCGCATATTACCGGATTCGATATTACTGGGCTGGTCAATGGGAGGGCTGTATGCCACTGCGCTTGCACAGCGCTATCCAGAAAAATTCAGCCGTATAGCGCTGGTTGCTTCTAATCCCTGTTTTGTGCAGCAGGATGATTGGCATAGTGCTGTGCCACAACAGGTTTTTGATGAATTCTCCAGTTCGTTGTCTGGTGACTGGAAGGCGACTATCAAGCGCTTTATTGGTCTGCAATTACATGGGGCTGAGCAGGCGCGACATCTAATACGTCACGTGACGGCTCTTTTGTATGCGGGTGGGGCGCCTCAGCCTGAGGCACTCAGTAACGGCCTGGAATTGCTGCTTAATCATGATGCGCGCGATGCTTTGAAAAGCCTTGTTCAGCCAGTGATGCTGATGTTGGGGCGGCGTGATACGCTGGTTCCTATAAGCTTGTTACAACAAATACATCGGGTAAACCCAACGATTCGTGTAGAATGCTTCCCCCATTCGGCGCATGTGCCGTTTGTTTCTCATCCACAGCAATTTGCAGATTTATTACGTGAATTTACTCAATCCTCCACGTCTGGACAAAATAGCGGTTAAAAAATCTTTTAACCGAGGCGCTGCCGATTACGATAAGTGTGCGGTATTGCAGGCTGAAGTGCTCAGGCGCTTACTGGAAAGACTGGAATATATCAAGCTTCAGCCCGAGTGGGTTATCGATCTTGGTTGTGGCACCGGCCAGGCTATTAAACCGTTGAATAAAAAGTATCGTAGTGCTCGGGTAATTGCGCTGGATATGGCGGATGCTATGCTGCAGCGCGCGCGCAAAAACCATGGCCTGTTCGATCGTAAATA
>JBNKPX010000051.1:0-24246 GCA_050295575.1 Gammaproteobacteria bacterium
TCAGTTGAGATAGGTCGGTATGAAGGCTATTTAAGAATATTATTTTCTGCGGCTTTGTTCTGGGCATACTTCTTAACACAACACCCAATTATCCTTATCTTTGCTATTATTGATCTTATCGCTTCAATTTTACATTTAATAAAATGTGAAGGTAGTGAATCTAAAACATAAAAATGCTAACAATAAGCCCCAAGCCCTCCTTTGTTTTGTTAAAAGTTTAACGTAGATTTCAAGCTCAGCAGAGCCCTGCTCAGGCCCTGAGGGTCAGGCCTTACATTTGACGCTCCAGAAAAGTAACAGGCAGGCCCTGAGGGTCAGGCCTTACATTTTACATACATCAGCTAAACTCAAATTCTAGACTTTAGAAGTAAGCATTAAATTCATAGATTCAAAGCAATATTTCCGTCCAGCCTGGTTTAGGAATGGAACAGTAAAATCTATCTGCATTTCCTGCTTACTCCTGACTATATTGGTAGTTTTTCAAAATATTTCTCTTAGATATTCAGTTGGTATCCCTAAATAATCTGATATAGTTTTGCACGTTAAATAAACAAGGAAATTGCGATGGCGAAAATACGGGATTTTAAACTGGGCTCTGATGGTAGCTATCAACTGGTTAGAGTCTGTGAAAAGCGGAAGAGCAACACACAAGATCAACCAAAGGACATAACTCTTTCCCTTGGGAATTTCCTTCCTTTTGACGATCTGAACACACAAACCCTAAATGTATCCAATATGCTTGGCATGAAACTGCCAAAGTTCACTTTAAGATCAGGTCAAGTATACAACGCATTTGACGGAAAGCGTCTAATCTACGAAGTAGGATGTAATACTGTTATATATACGCTTATTAATGCTAAAGGAGGTGAAAGTTTTCGATTCTTCTTACAACCTCTGGATGGATTTGTATTTGATTCAACCAGTCGAAGCATTGCCGCTAAAGTAGTTAACGCGACTGCTCCAATCAAAACTCTGGTTAAATACGAGATGTATTTTTTGCTGGGGCTTATTTCAACTGCAAGTACTGCCACTCTAATTTTAGTGATCGGGACAGATATTACAGTTTCAGGGATTATTGCCAAAAGCAAAATGGATGCTGCTAAAAAGTTCACTGAAGATCTATTAGCAGAAAAAAAAGCAATAGCTGAATATGCTCCAGTACTTCATTTAAAAATTGAGGAATTTTTCCTTTCTCAAACAAAGGTAAAATGGAAGACCTTTGGTTCTCAATTGCCCAAAACCATAATTAAGGACGAGAAAACACAAGCCCAACTCGCGGGAGTATTAGCAGGAAAAGCTGCTATTTCACCAAAAGCATTTAATGTATGGACAGCTGTTTTTGCAATACTATCAACTGCAGTAATCAAGTCTGTTACAAAATCGCCTGAAGCATACTTGAATACTATTGATCAGAAATACAGGCCAATTTTAGATGACTTACGTTCAGTAGATTTCGATAATATTTCTGCTGGCTCAAAGGCTGTGGCAAAATTTCGAACACTTATCGAAGAATCAGGCGTTAAAATAAGTAATGAAGAAGCTTTAGCAATTATTAAAGAAGTTAGTACAAATTCAGTAAAACTGGAGACGAGTCTTAAAAATGTACATAAATCATTCAATGAATTTTATCGAAGCGTTAAAGATAACTAGGAGCACGCGAGTATGATTTTGATGAGACATTTTCAAAATCCAATCAATGTGCTCTACTTATTAAGTATCTTGCTATTAATACCCGCATGTAAGGCAAATGATATCAATGATAATAAACTCCTGTTACAGGACGCCGACGCTTTTTGTAAAATTCATTCTGCGGATATTTGGAAAGACTTAAAACGAGACATATCTATTTCTGAGTTTAATACACTGGTTAAGGCAAAAGTAAAATCAGTGCTAAAAACAAAAGAGTTTTTAAATCTTTTAGATGATATGGACAGCGTAGAGTTTTATCGTGAGATGTACCCTACAGCAAAAGCAAAAATCGAATCATTAACGGGCAGCACGTGGGATTGTCCTGCCTACCAGAATTTCTATAAATTGAAATCACAGCCCGTTAACCTTGAACAGCAGGAATCACTCAAACCTCAAATTATTGTAAATTCTTCAGATCAGTATTTCCTTTTAGGTGATCCAATAAGTTTAAGTACAGATAAACTGGAGATATTCATTCACTCAAGGACTAAAGACCAGACAGACTCACCTATTATCATCCTATTAAAGGCTGGAGCCACAGATTTGGCGTTACAAAAATTGTTTAAAGCGCTATCCTCGTTAAAGGTTACCAATGTGAGAGTGATAAGCGAGGATTAAAATAACTACGATACCAAATTAATTGGTATCAAAGGTCACAGGCCCTGAGGGTCAGGCCTTACATTTGACACTCCAGAAAAGTAACAGGTACCGCTTTCACCCTATTCTGTTAACTTCGCTAATACAGTAAAACCACAATCAAAATACTCTTAACAGGGCCTCACTAATAGCCCCAGCACTCTCTTTAGAATACCCTCCGCCACTAAGCATAACACCAGGAATCTTCCTTTCCTTCAAAAACTCAACAGTCATGATCTCCCGCTGTACAACATCCTCAAGGGACAATTGAAACCCACCCAGTTTATCACTTGAAAGAACATCAGTACCGGCAACAACAAAAGCAAGATCATAATCACCCGATAACTGACTTAAAGCATTTTGATACGATTCAAGATATTGCTTACCCTGCACTCCAGTATTCAACGCTACACTTACATCAACTCTTTGTCGTGTGGAAGCGGTGGTTGGATAAATGTCAGTGTTATACACATCCAGTATGGTGACATTCTTTTGTTCCATGAAGGTTCTGGCATTGCCATGATGAGCATCAGTATCAATAATCAGAATTTTAGTTTCTGGTTTAAACAGATTACGAGCCATTAGCTCCTGATAAGTAATCCCAATGTCATTGTATATACAGAATCCTTCTATACTGTGCTGGCTCGCATGATGATAGCCACCAGATAAATTCCAGCAAAAACCATTTTTTAATGCTTCTTCAGCTGATAACAATGTACCAGCCACACCCCAGCGCATAGGACAGAGAATTTTCTTATCTACATAATCCAGGCCTATGAATGGGATTTTTGGAACTTCCAAAGCTCTCAAAAGATGATCTTTATGTTTTAAATATCGACTGATAAGTGGATCGACAAACTGTTCGATTGTAGATTGAGAAATTTCATGTTGTGGAGAAATAAACTCAACGCCCGGCTTGTCTTTAATGGCATTGAAAACTTTACGGAATTTTGTACCGTCAAAAGGGTGTAAATATTTCAGAAACCCAAGATCAAAATTTGCTTTATCGTTATAACAGATTTTCACTAAGCTAACTCGCGCGCATATCGTAGAATTTGATCAGATATCCATATGCCCTACCCCAAACAGCTTAAACCAGTTCGAACCTAAACAAGCTATTTTTTGCACAGATATTTCATATCAAACAATAGGTTATACAGGCTTACCCCCATTTTACTATCAAAATCCCTCATGTAATGCATGGGGTATAGCCCTCCGTCTTTTCCTCGTGAAATTATCCCTTTAAGGTAAACGTCTTAGGTTTAAAAGAGCAATAAATTCATAGAACCAGCGAGTTACTTAGCCCCCTGTTTAGTGATTTTTGTACTTATTCAGCTTACGTAACCAACATAATTGATTGGATACATTCTAACCTGTTAACTATATATATCAGACATACAGGATGTTATTTGGTATTATTTCAGGCAATCAGTCTGTTTAGCCTGAATCCAATACCACCGATCAAACCATTTTTAAAATATCAATTGCTCACGCAAGGAGGCAACAATGAGTTGGGATCTTATTCATATAGTTAGAAGAACGTACCAGGGAAGTGATCAATGGGGTGACATGTACCTTAGGTCGATCAATGGGGAGTTTGAACGTCTTTGTTTTTGCTATGAACTCCCCTGGAAAGAATTTCAAAGTGGGACCTTTAAAGGGAAGTCTATGAATAATCTCAGTAGGATAAAGATAGGCACCTATGACTTAAAATCAAGAATAGATGGACCTAAGGGCTGGCGGTTAGAGTTAAATAACACTGGTCACAGGAAAAATATTCAAATACATAGAGCACACTCTTCAATGTTTATTCAGGGTTGCATCCTTCCTTTAAGCTTTAATAACCTTTCTGAAAACAAACTAACTAAAGGTGATCCTGTAATACAAACTCAATCCGTAGGATTGATGAATAAGATAAAGCTTAGATACGAAGCATTAAAAAGCTCACAAAAAGGTAACCCTTCTGTAACCATTGCAGCAACATTGCCACCAAAACTATTTGTAAAAGGAAGCCAACTTAATGCGTAAAATATTGATTGCTTGCACCATGCTATTCATCATGGTTTTTACTCATCAAGCAATGTCTCAGCCTCTACTTATAAATATTAACGATGTTGGGACAATAGAGATCACCATTGAGAAATTTTCTCCGCAGCAACATGAGGTAAAAAAATGCGGAGATTATATTTGTTTCATCGATGGAAATATGGCTTTTGGTAGTGATGGGAATATGCCTGATCAAATAATTACTCGTATGGTCTTCAAACGTGATTCTTCCGAAACCATGCTGGATATATCGGGTATGTTTAACCCTGACATCAATAAAGATAATAAGGAGTTCCGAATTACCGGTGCTCACTATTGGGGAGACCTGTATAAAATTCATGCCCGACTTTCAGATGGGGCTGGAGCCTATTTTGTTGAATGGGTTGTATCGAAAGAAGGGGCGACTAGAACACATATCAGCGACTACGAAAGCTTACAGGAGTTACTCGGCCAATTTGATCAATAGCCTGAGTAAGCTTAAGTCAAAAGGATTGTGGCTGTTTGATTTATGATCAAAAAATTTTTTTTGTATTGCTAATATTACTTTCAATACCCGCATGCAAGGCAAATGATATCAGTAAGACTGAGCCCCTGTTACAGGACGCCGATGCTTTTTGTAAAGTTCACACTTTAGATAATTTGGAAAGGATCGATGGGGTCAGACTCGATCGATTTTTTATAACAACAATACCGCCCTATTAAAACAACTGATAGAACAGACAGTTCTTTATATCAGCAAGACAACTGAGTTGCGTTTCTTAAACCGGGTCGAACCTAAGTAAGCTATTGTTTGCACGGAAGTTTCATGTCAAAACAGAAGGCTATACCAGCTTAAACCATCCATTTGACTATCAAAATCGCCCCAGTAAATGCTCTTTCATTTCTCGAAGCATATTCTTTTCGTCGATTACTGCTTTAAGTAACTCCAAAAACAACCCTGTGCAAAAAAGACAAATTGCCGGGAGTATTGCCTTCTTCCTTAAAGTTTGTTTTTTCCCTATTAAATTGATCCTTTAAAGTGAAAATCGCAGGATTAAATGAGCAATATATTCTTAGAATCAAAGGGTTACTTAGGTCCGCCCCGGTTTTGTACTGATTAAACACAGCGTCAGACTACCCGGCAGAGGTCGTGGAAAATATAACGCCTTGGAATGAACTGTTACTTGCATAGCGCTGGTTTTCACGCTTCTCTACACGGTACAGCAACAGAAGGATAGGTTGCTTGGCAGCCTGTTGCCTGAAACAGGCCGGAAGTCCAGGAAGGCAGCGGAAAAGGGTGGATTCAGCTAGAAATCCAGGGGGTTGAAAAGATTGAAGCCGAATAGACGGATGATTCAGTCATATCCAAGCTCCAGTTTTCTGCCTTGATATAGAGGGGTTAGCGGTTATTCTTCTTATACTTCGTAAAACACTCACCCCTGCATAAGGAGATTGATATTCATATTTTAAAAATAAAAATGATCAGCCTGAAGTGCTTATGGAAGCCGCCCGGTGATGGGTTAAAATCCATGAATTAGACCATTTTGAACAAACCAGTAAAATAAAGGACATGGCTCAACCTGGTGTATAGCTACCACGCCAGGCACATAGCAAACTGCTGCAGGGATCAATGTTTTGCTCTGCTGCGCGCCACAAAATTTCAGTGAGCCGGGCGTTAGACTGTGCAATCACGTCCATTTCTCAAGCGTAAAATATTCTGACAATGACGATTAGAAGCGTCAGAATATTTAACACTTTTGGGCGGATTCAGATTATAAATATTTCTATGTAATTAATCATAAATATAATGATGGTGTCGGCATACTTATTGCATTAGCTTATAAACTATCAAATACCAAATGGAAAAATATAATATGAAAAAATTAATAACAGGGCTATTTCTTTTCTTCTTTATTAACGTAGTTCATGCTATGCCAGTAACCATATCAACAGGAGATCTGGGGAATAATGTTATAAATGATGCCGGTTTATTTAATGCTTTCTTAAACGCAGATACACCATCCAATTCTATCGCTTCATCTATTGATATAAAGTATGGGCTTTGGAATAGCCCTAGCGTTGATGTTTCTGTATTTTTTAATTCAACTCTGGTTGGTAATTTTATAGCAGATCAAGGTTATTTATCTCCTGGTCCAGAATTTATATCTTTCGATATAACAGGTTTGCTTTTATCTGGTTTAAACACAATATCTTTTGACGGATTTGGGGCAAATAATGGAGATTATGTAATTGGGCAGGTGGATATGAATTATGACAACTCGGGAGCTTCTGTTCCTGAGCCGGCAAGTATCGCCCTGTTGGGACTAGGTTTAGCTGGAATAGGTTTTTCAAGAAGAAAGAAAACCGATTAATTAATAGAGCTTATTCTCGTTAAAAGCCTCGGTACTACCGGGGTTTTTTTATACCTAAAAAAATCACTCGGAAATAAAGCTACGTTGGGCGTAAAGGGGATGGAGGGATTAAATTTTAACCAGAACCACTGGTTGTCCGTTTCGGGGTGACACCAGCCAAATCAGCTAAAACAAATAATGTCTTCAATGACTTTGAACGCAAGGTCTGGCCTGATACTTAACAGCCAAGGAGTCATAGAACCCAAATCCATATACTCCGATTCACATTTTTCCCTTTATTAAGATTTCAAGCTCTGCTTGAAATCTTTTTTTAATCCCCCTTCAAGCCCGCGGCAAAAGCACGATCAAACCGGGGTCAAATGGCAATGGCAGAAATTTGCTCGGCTCTGGCATCCTCGGCCCTGGCATCCTGCATTGTCCTACCTTCGCTCATCCTTGAGCTCGTACCTCCTCCCTCCCTGAAGTCGTGCTTCACCCTAACACCTACATCCATATAGGCGTCCTCACAATGACGTCGTGTTAGCCTTAAGTAAGTACCATTCATGCCTGACCCCATTTATTTTCCTGAACCGCATCACTTAAAACTGATACAGCGCCTGCAAGCAAAACCTTGTATCATCCTGATCTTTTTCCGTGCTTGCCTCACCACTACTTTGTACGGCCACTACTGCATCCACACTCAGGCCCTCTCGTTGATATCGCAAACCAATACCACCACCAGCACGCTGCTCAGAGGTTTCAACCTTGTATTCTTCACGCTGACCATGATCGAAGAATAGATAAGGAGCCAGAGTTGCACTTACCTGATAGCGAACCTCCGTGGATATCAGCCAGACCCGGCTGCCGGAGATCTCCCCCTGTGGATACGCACGTACGCCATTGGCGCCACCCAGACTCTTAGATTCAGAGCTATCGAGCGAAGTGTCAGCCCACTGAAGCTGTAGGTTACCCAGAAATGAAAATTTTCCCGGCAGATTTTGCAACCGTGACAGATTTAGGTTGAGGTAGTTGAAACTACCTTCAGTGGCCCCTTCTGCATTATTACTAATGTGTCCACTGGTCAGACTAACTTCACCATAGTGAGTGCCGGAGTCACTTCGTTGATCAAACTGCATACCCAGCGAGCCACTATCACTTTCTCTTTTCTGGTAACTGGTATCGTTGAGTTGGTCGTCGAGTTTTTTATGACGATAGGTCAGTAAGGCACTCAGGTTGGTTTGTTGGCTTCGAATGAGGGGGTAGCTGAGTTGGGCACGGCGAATATCCGCCGTGCCGGTGAAACCGGCGAACGGTTCACCCAAATTATACTCGGTCCGAGCATAGGCGATCTCGCCGCGCAGGCCATTGTGGCCCAGAGGCATGGCATAGGCTACCCGGCCTAACCACAAATCCTCCTCACTGTAGAGGGCGGTTACACTCAACTCATCGCCCAGGGTGAGCATTCGGTTGGCCTGCATAGCCGCATGAACACGCCCCCGGCCGGAAGACTTGCTGCCATGGTTGTCGACACCGAGGGTGGTCCGCAGCTGCTTGCCGGGTTTCACTTCAACATCCAGATCGCCAGTGCCGACCACTTCTCCGGGACTGATCACGGGCGTGATGTTGATGCCGGGCAGGTCTCTCAAAAGTAGGATGCTGCGCTCTAGCGGCCCGGTGGCGATCACCTCGCCTGTTTGCAGGGCATCCAACCAGGGCTGTGTCGGTGCCGCCAGGGGATCATCACCGCTGGCGCGCACTTGGCCGTAACGGCCTTCAAACAGGGTGATTTTCAGAACACCGTTGCTCACCGTCTGCTGCGGTAGAATCGCATGGGCGAAAGGGTAACCTCGCTCACGGTAGTAGCGGGTGAGCCGGTTAGCGATGGCTTTCAGTCCGGCCATGTCCTGTTCGATATTCAGTGCATCGGCCACCACCGCCTGCAGGGTGGCTTCATCGAACACGCTGTGGCCGCTAAATTCGATATGGGTGATGCGGACCTGCATGCCACCCTTTTTGTGCGATTCGAGCGGTGTGCCTTTCAGGTCGAGCGGCACCGAAGGCGCTTGTGGTTGATACGGCGTTTCGCGCAGGTTGTCCTGCAGGATGTTGCCGGCATCGGGTGGTGCGGCCTGTGCGCCGAGCGGGGTCAGCCCCAGCAACATCAGGATGGACGCCAACAGTGGCTTTCGTGTTGCATTGTGATTCATTACTTCTCTTCTCTATCATTCAATACGTTTTCCGGCAGGCGGATGCCCTCGGCGACGACGATGAGTTTCTGCGAGCTTAGAATGCCTGTGTCGGAGGGGCTGGTGGCGAATTGCAGCGTCTGCTTGATGGCCTCATCCGCTGGGGCGGAAACCGAGTTGTTTACGGTTAATGTGCCGTTGTGGAAGACAATGTTGTAGTTGTCAGCCGTTAGACCCGAGGCGGTCAGTGTGTAGTTGCCCGCATTCACCGCACCCTGAGCTGTGCCGCCGTAGGCGAGGGTACCGCCCAGTACGGATGAGTCTTCTCCAGCGACAAAGCCTGAGTAACCTACCCCATTGCCACCGGTGTAGGCCGCGCCATCGTAGGTCTTGCTGTCATTATTGGCGGTGATGGTAAGGGCGGCCTGATCGACGGTCAGGGCACCATCGACATAGGTGATGGCGTAGTTGCCGGAGGTCAGACCTGCGGCGGTGAGGGTGTAGCTGCCTGCATCCACTGCATTTTGGGCCGTGCCGCCGTAGGCGAGTGTGCCACCCAGTACGGATGAGTCTTCTCCAGCGACAAAGCCTGAGTAACCCACACCGTTACCACCTGTGTAGGTCATGCCATCGTAGGTCTTGTTGTCGTTGTTGGCGGTGATGGTCAGGGCGACCTGGTCAACGGTCAGGGAGCCATCGACGTAGGTGATGGCGTAGTTGCCGGAGATGAGACCGAAGGCGGAGAGGGTGTAACTACCTGCATCCACGGCGTTTAGTGCCGTGCCACCGTAGTTCAAGGTACCACCCAGAGCTGTCTCGTCTTCACCGCCAACAAAACCGGCATAGCCGACCCCATTACCACCGGTGTAGGCCGTGCCATCGTAGGTCTTGCTGTCATTGTTGGTGGTGACGGTCAGGGCGACCTGATCGACGGTCAGGGCACCATCGACATAGGTGATGGCGTAGTTGCCGGAGGTAAGGCCTGAGGCGGAGAGGGTGTAGTTACCCGCATTCACGGCATTTTGGGCGCTACCGCCGTAGTTCAAGGTACCACCTAGAGCTGTCTCGTCTTCACCGCCAACAAAACCAGCATAGCCGACCCCATTACCACCGGTGTAGGCCGCGCCGTCGTAGGTCTTACTGTCGTTATTGGCTGTGATGGTTAAAGCAGCCTGATCGACAATCAGGGCGCCATCGACATAGGTGATGGCGTAGTTGTCGGAGGTCAGACCTGCAGCGGTTAATGTGTAGTTACCGGCATCCACGGCATTTTGGGCGCTACCTCCATAAGCCAGAGTGCCGCTCAGTACGGATGAATCTTCACTGCCGACAAAACCGGCATAGCCGACCCCATTACCGCCGGAGTAGGCCACGCCGTCGTAAGTCTTGCTGTCGTTGTTGGCGGTGATGGTCAGCGCCGCTTGATCCACCGTTAACGCACCATCAACGTAAGTGATGGCGTAGTTGCCAGAGGTCAAACCTGAAGCACTGAGGGTATAGTTGCCTGCATCCACTGCTCCTTGTGAAGTGCCTCCATAAACGAGTGTGCCAGTCAGTACGTTATTGGTTTCACCATTCACGAAGCCAGAGTAGGCAGCACCATTTCCGCCACTATAAGCCGCACCGTCGTAGGTTTTGCTGTCATTATTAACGGTCACCGTCAGTGCCGCCTGATCAATGATCAGAGCGCCTGCCCCATAATCCACGTAAACGCCATTGGCCGACGTGGTGGTGACATCAACAACATTGCTATCAGAATAGGCGTAGCTGCCCGCATCCGTTGTGGTCGTGATGGCGCTGCCCCAGTCGAGCGAGACATTGCTAGTTCCGCTACCATCCAGCGTTATGCCGGACAAGGATGGGTTGGCATCGCCATAGGTCTTATTGGTATCCGAGAGGCGTACGTAATCGTCATACAGTTCATCGCTGACACCCACGCCGCGCAGCATCATATAGCCGCTGTTTTCCGGGCTGCTGCTGTTGTTGGATTTACCCCACACAGATGCAAAATCCCAACCGGCATCAATATAAATCAAAGGATTTTGCATCTCGGAGGAGGTCAGGCCAATCACCGTCTGGCCATTATTATCAAAACCGATGCCGGAAGACTGAGCACTGGTTTCGGTATTCCAAAAAGCATTGGTGACCATTGAATCTGTCCCATTAGCGCCCACTAATGCACCGGTATAAGAAACGTCAGATACCTTACCTGAAGCGTAGGCATTGCTGATCGTGCCGGCACCGTTAAACCCGACCAGGCCACCGACGAAATGGCTACTACCTGTCACGTTGCCGGTAGCGTAGACATTGCTGATCGTGGAAGACCTGTTATATCCCACCAGCCCTCCGACCGTGTCTTCCCCTGTCACACTGCCGGTAGCGTAAGCATTGCTGATCGTGGAGGAAGCGTTGTTATACCCCACCAAACCACCAATATAGGAAACCCCCTGTACGCTGCTGGTAGTGTAGGCATTGCTGACAGTGGAGGCGTTGTTATACCCCACCAGACCAGCAACAGAATCTCTGCCCGATACATTTCCCGTCACGCTGACATTCGTGATCGTGCTGTTGTTGCTGAACCCAACCAGAGCACCGACATAGTCAAGCCCCGTGATATTGCTACCGACCAGGGCAATATTGCTCAAGCTCGCGTTCTGCGTATAGCCGAACAAGCCGACGTACGAGCTGCCTGAGCGATCAATCGTGAGTCCGGTAATGCTGTGGCCGAGACCATCGAGACTGCCGGTAAAACTGCTTGTATCATCGCCAATTGGGTCAAAACCCATACCACTTTTCCAACTTGTAGTGGCACTGGCGTCAATATCCGCGCCTAACAGATAATTGCCATCAAGCCCGGTGCTACTGATGTTCTGCAACTGGGTGGTACTGAGGATGACATCATAATAGGCCGGGTCGGCCCCGCTGGCTGTGCTAAGCAGGACATGGCCGCTCACAGTATCGAGGCTACTGTTGGCCAACAGGTAGGGGGTGGTCTGATTGTCTGCATTGCCCCAGGTGCTGCTGTCGAAACCTGTCGGCAGAGAAGCGGTCAACTCAGCCGAGTTCAGGCGCCCCCCCGTGAAGCTGCCAGTGTTGTTTCCAAACCCTTCGACAAGATCAAAGCCTGTGGTCTCAAAGTTCCAATAACCATTGCTGATGGTGGCGCCTAAGGCGTTGTTCCCGATCAGCACACCGATTCGCACTCCAATGCTATCCAGGTTTTCCATGGTGTAACCGCTGGTGTAGACGTTTGTGATGGCACCATACTCTCCGTTATAGCCGATGAGCCCGCCAACATCGGTATTGCCGTATACCCTACCGGTGGCATAGGCATTGCTAACGGGGCCGTCGTTCTTTCCGACCAGTCCACCAGCATGGGTTTCACCAACAACTTCGCCGGTGGCATAGGCGTTGGTGATAGAGCCCAGGTTCGACCCGACCAACCCGCCGGCATCGTAATAGGCGTAATTAAACGGCGATGCTCTTCCCATCACATCGCCAGTGGCATAAACATTATTCAGGGATCCAGAGTTTGTATTATCTCCCACCAAACCACCCACACCCCAAACACCGCTAACATTGCCGGAGGCATAAGAGTTACTGATCGTTCCAAAGTTATCCCCTGCCAATCCACCGACTTCAAGGCCATTGCTGGATACACCTCCAGTCGCATAGGCATTGGTAATCGTACCTCTGTTAGTTCCGACCAGTCCGCCAAAATAATGGTAGTAATCGTAATAGGTGCTATCGTTGAAAACCAGGATAAAGCCAGAGGCATGGACATTGTTGAGCGTGCCGTCGAAGTTACCACCAACCAGCCCTCCCAGAGCTGACTTGGCGAGGAGTATGTTGCCGGTCGCATAGGCGTTATTGATGGTACTCTCCACGTTCAACCCAACCAGCCCGCCGGCATAGGTGCACTTCTCTCCGGTGTAAATCAAATCATCTACGACGCCATTTGCATCAATATTGCCAGTGGCGTAGGCGTTGTCGATGGTGGAGTTTTTATTGAACCCTATCAGTCCGCCGATCATTGCCTCGCCGGTCACGGGAGTGGTGCTGAAAACATTTCTGACAGTGGAATTCTGGTTCATCCCCACCAGCCCACCAACATAGAGATACCCCGTCACGCTACCACCCAGCAAACCCAAATTACGTAGGTTTGCCACATTGCTATAACCAAACAGGCCGACAAAATCTTTACTACCACGATTAATGGTCAGATCACTGATGGTATGACCCAGACCATCAAAACTGCCAGTGAACGGGTTGGTATCCCCCCCCAGCGGAGCAAAACCTTTACCACTGTTCCAGCTTGAAGTCGCACTGGCGTCGATATCCGCACCCAGTACATAGTTGCCTGAGAGGTTGCCATTAATCCCTTGCAGATCGGCGCTGTTAGTACTGCCCGCACTTCCCAGACTGTCGATAATGATCCAGTTGATCACCGTGCCTGCGCTGCCGTCTTTGGTGGCAAAGCTGCCGGTGCTGGACAGGTTGACTGGGGCATTGGTAATGTAGTCACCACCACCATCGCCCTGGTTGTACTCCAGTGCCAATCCAGCGCTACTGCTGGCATTCATTGCCGTGTTGATTTCAATATTGCGCTCGGCGTGTAACGTTAGCGTGTTGGCTGACCAGCTCACGGTATCGTTAACGAAGATATCGCCGTTGCCGTTTGTATTGCCGCCATCAGCACTCTGTATGGTGACAGCTGTGCTGGCAAGATTGCTGGAGAGCGTGACGCCAGTGATATCGCCTCCACTAGCGGCGATGGTGAAATCGTTGGGATCGATCAGCCATTGCCCAGTTTCACCGGATACCGATTGTGTGGTGACACTAACGTCATCGGCAATCTTCACATAAGCAGCACTGGTTTCAATAAACCCGCCATCACCTGCTTCAGGCGCAGAGCCATCCAGGATTCCGGCTACATTCGCCGTGCCGACCTCCATATCACCCATTAACACGATCTGGCCCTGTTCGCCGGTCGCCAGGGTCTGAGCTTCAGTCACACCAGTATGGTTGATCACACTTGTTGCCAGTTCGTTAGCGGCTTTACCACTAAGGTAGATGTAACCGCCATCGGCTTTAATGACACCTCCCTGCTCGATCAATCCGTCCAGCGCACCTTGATCAATGCTCAGTTTCACCGGGCCACCCAAGTCCAGGGTGATACGGTTACCGGACCCCAGGAGTACATCACCGCGCAGGCTTTCGATGTTGCCATTGTTAATGATTTTGGCCGCGATCATAGCAACATAACCACCATCGGCGGCCTGGATGTTGCCCTGATTGATAATGGCGTTGCTGCTGAAACCAGAGAAGGTGAAATTACCTGCCATAAAATCTTCGGGGCTGATATCTAATGTTGAAGCGACCAGGCCACCCACATCTACTTGCGCACTGTTGCCAAAAATAATGCCATTAGGGTTGATCAAAAACACTTGCCCATTGGCATTCAGCGCACCCTGGATAGTCGAAACCTGTGAATTGAGTACCCGGTTAAGCGCTGCTGAGTCACTACTGGGTTGAGTAAAGGTAACGCTGCTGTCTGATCCGATATCAAAGCTTTGCCAATCAATCGATAAACGATCACTGCTTTGATTAATGGTCATGGTATTGCCGGACTGGCTAATGCTACCTTGACCAGCAGTCACATTGCCGCCGGTGGGTAAGTCATTAGCCCAGAGAGTCGCAGGAATCAGTAGCAGGCTGCCAGCAAGACAGTGGCGGATTTTGCTACGGTTAGAGGTGGATGTAGCGGTTTTGCTTTTGCTATGACCTTTGGCAAGCTCACCGACCGCCACCCAGGCCTGCTGCCTGGCACGCCAGATTACTTTGTACAACCGATTCATTGACTTCGTTACCTTCAATAGAGGTATTCAAGTTGAATACCTGTTTATCTCTGCCAGTGGTTAACATCTGGCCAGCATGAAGCGGCAGAGAATATGAGTAAGCTAGAAGGTTGAATACTCCCTAAACAGGGAACACGGACTAATACTGTGAACCAGGTCTAACCGTGACCGAGCCAGATCGCCATCAGGCCTGCACGGCTTTTCACGTTGTATTTGCGATAGATATTCACGACATGTTTGTGGGTCGTATCTACTTTCTGTTGCAGCGTGTCGGCAATCTGTTTTTCAGATTGACCGGTCAGCAACAGATGCATAACCTTCTTTTCGGTCGGCGTCAGCGGCTTGTCAGCAGCCAACAAGCCGTAAGATAGGAAGACCTGTTTATGGAACCAGTTCAGGCTACGTAGCGTATAGGTGACGATTTCAAGGTCATTTTGGGTAAATGGTATCTGACTGCCGATGCGTTGGAAGCAGAAATAAGCTTCGGTATCGACATTGATTGAAGCCACAACAAATAGCGTGTCGGTGATATTGAGTGACTTATAATCGTTAAGGTAATGCTGACTGTTGAAAAAAGCAGGCGAAACGTGATCACGTAACAACGTAGCACGAAATGCGCCTGCATTTTTTACATGATTGAGTGTACTTTCGTTTATCTCATACTCATGACGACAGGTTTCGATCTCTTTTACATTTCGATCATATAAACCCTGTCTTTCCGGTTGCGCCTTGAGGAACACGATAGGTCCTGGTCGCCAGCCCAGCATCACATCCTTTGACTGATCCAGTTTGTCCATACGCAGAGCGCTGAGCCAATAGCCATTATCAGCACAGATCAGTTGGCAGATCTCTTCCATCAGGTATTTCAAGGCTTGTTGAAACTGCGATGCGGGGAACTCTGCCAGGCGATCCCAGAGGTGGTAAATACGATCACGGATTTCAAACTGCATAAACAAAGTTACGTTACTATCGCTCCTGCAAACATAGCTTATACCTTACATAAAGGGAAGAGTTTGCCTTCTGTTTTAACCCTGTTCACAGTGAATAGACCACCGACTAAAAGCCGATATTACGCAGAGTCGCACCATCGGTAAAACCAAACCGGCTTTTGAAATTTCTAACCTGATAGGTTTGAACTCCGAATAACAAAAAATCAAGAAGGAATTGCTAAGTCAGGCCTTACAAATGTTCCGGGCAGGTGCTAGATTTGAAAGAGGTTGCCGCGCTAACGCTCGCAACGACAGTAAGCGCCGAGTGATCGATGCAAGGATCGATGGGGTCAGACTCGAATGGCACTTACTTAAGGGTAAATTGTCATCGCGAGTACCCAAAGGGCATAAACTACGCGCGGCAGGAGTGGCACAGGGATGTGCCGTTTACGGACCTAAGGATGGAATCTCTAACGTTAACGAAGACTCACTGACGAAGAGATTAGATCCCTTGCTTCCGTAAACGCTACATCCCTGTAGCACTCCTGCCACGTCGCAAGCTCGGCTTTGGCTTCCTGCTTCGCCCTAACACCTACATCCATATAGGCGTCCTCGCAAAGACAGCCTGGCGGCCTTAAGTAAGTGCCATTAGGGTCAGACTCGATCGATTTTTTATAACCAATAATACCGGCCTATTAAAACAACTGATAGAACAGACAGTGCTTTATATCAGCAAGACAACTGAGTTGGTGGGATAGGGGCGAAGTGACCCCAGGAGATTAAAGAATATTAAAAATGACATTCACTTTCCGGCTTATAAAATCTCTTTGTAATAAATGATTTATTTCTTAACTTACCGGCATTGAGTCTGCCCACATTGACGATTGATTCCGCCGTTGCGCAACGGCGGTGGCACTACCCCGGAAGCGAGTCTAATAGTGTGGTGGACTGTTGCAGATGATACTGGCAATACCGGGTGAGCTGCTGCGTCAGCTTTTGACCGGTTTCTGTAACCAGATTCCAGCTGTGCCAGTATAACGGCACCTCAAGACACTGCCCCACTGATATTTCAGTCACCGCACCCTGATCGATCAGAGTCTGCATCTGAAGATCCGGAGCCATTCCCCAGGCAAAACCCCGCCGTATCAGTTCTGTAAACGCTTCAGCGGAGGGAGCCCGATGGCGGGGATAATCATCTACTGCGGGGTAGAAACGTTGAATGAAGTTGTCCTGCAGCTCGTCTTTCTCATTGTATTCAACCGCTGGAGCGTGGCTAAGTGCCTCTGCGGTCACGCCATTGGAAAAATAACGTTGAATATAATCCGGACTCGCCAGTGCAAGATAACGACTGATGCCCAGAAAGACCGCATTGCTCCCCTGTAAGGGTTTGTTGCTGGCACTGATGCAGCCCTGTACATCGCCTTGTCGAAGCAGTAGATGGGTCTGATCCTGATCGTCAACCCGAAGATCCAGCAATATGGGACTCTCTGCCAGTAACGGTTGTATCGCATCCATGAACCAGGTTGCCAGGGTATCCGCATTTAAACCGATTGTCAGTTTGGTAAAGCCCTCACGGTGAGCGCTGTCCAGGGTTTTCAGCAGTTCGCTCTGCAGCAGGGTCACCTGATGATAGTGTCGTTGCAGATGTTCTCCGGCTGCGGTCAATCGTAGTGGCTGACTGCGCACCAGCAGCAACTGGCCCGCTGACTCCTCCAACTGCCTGATCCGCTGGGAAATAGCCGACTGGGTTAAAAACAGCCTCTTTGCAGCGCGCTCAAAACTCTGCTCTTCGATCACAGTGGCCAGCGCCTTTAGCTGTCGGTAATCAAACATAGATATATATTAGCTGCTCTAATGAAACATAAATATTATTAGATTTACTGATTTTTGTCGATCTCTTACCCTTGCCGCAATTCAGAAAGTCAGAATAGGTTGTTTAATGATGTCATTGATATTTGCCCCGTTCGCGGCCGGTCTGGCGACCAGCGCTGGCCTGATAATTGCCATTTGTGCCCAGAATGCCTTTGTTCTCAGTCAGGGGCTACGCCGTGAGTATCACTGGTCGATAGCGGCGTTGTGCAGTCTTATCGATGCGCTGCTGATAACTGCGGGTATTGCGGGTATGGGGGCATTGATTGGTCAGTCAGCGTTGATGCTGAAACTGATCAGTTGGGTGGGTGGGGTATTTCTTCTGTGGTATGGTGCGAATGCGCTTCGTTCCGCGTTACGCAGTGAATCTCTGGGGCTCTCCGACAGCAACTTTTCCAGTCTCAGATCGGCATTGCTGACCACGTTGGCGCTGAGTCTGCTAAACCCTCATGTATATCTCGATACCGTCGTGTTGCTGGGCAGCATAGGTGGTCGCTATCCCGACCAGCAGCGCTACTGGTTTGGCGCCGGAGCGGCGCTGTTTTCACTTATCTGGTTTTTCTCCCTGAGTCTCGGCGCGCGCTGGCTGGCTCCACTGTTCCGCAAACCGATCAGCTGGCGCATTCTCGATGTGCTGGTCTGTGTGATGATGTGGACGCTGGCGGTTTTACTGCTGAATGGCAACCTCCGCCCGTGAAGCCGGTGTCTTAAACCGGCTCAGACCTAAGTAAGTTTGCCGGTTAAACCGGGTCGGACCTAAGTAAGTTATTGTTTACACGGAATTTTCATATCAAAACAGTAGGCTATACCGGCTTAAACCATCCATTTGACCAGCAAAATCAACCCGGTAATGCCTTAGCTGCATTTCTCGAAGCATCTGCTTTTTGTCGATTACTGCTTTAATCAGTTCCAAAAACACCCCTGTATAAAAAAAATAAATTTGCCTTGGGTATTGTCTTCTTCCTCAGAGTTTGTATTTTCCCTGCTAAATTGCTCCTTTAAGATTTAAATGAGCAATTGATTTATAGAATCAAAGGGTTACTTAAGTCCGACCTGGTTTACTCTTCGCGCGAAGCAGTCTAGTTATTTGTCTCTCAATATGATCATTAGTATTTAAAATAATTATCGAATAAACTGAAAAAATGAACGATCCATTCACAAAAGAGAGTAAGTTTTTAAGCCTGGTACTTCGGCATAAACCAGAAACACTGGGAGTAACTTTAGATGAACAAGGCTGGGCGTCAGTCGAGAATCTAGTCACAAGCAGTAGGAATTGTGACATAGCTTTTTCAAGAAAACTTTTGAGCGACATCGTTGCGAACTGTAATAAGCAGCGGTTTCAATTTAATGAAGATAAAAGCATGATTCGTTGCCATCAAGGCCACTCGCTAGATATCAAACTTGGTTTGAATGAAACAGAACCACCTGACGAATTATTTCATGGAACTGCAACGAGGTTTCTCGAGAGCATATTGGCTGAGGGCTTGAAAAAGAAATCTCGGCATCATGTTCATCTTTCGTCAGATATTGATACGGCCCGCGCTGTCGGGTCCCGCTACGGTAAAGTTATTATTTTGAGAATCTCAGCCAGGGAAATGTTTAAAGAGGGACATGTTTTTTACCTCAGCGGGAATGGCGTGTGGCTCACAGATTCTGTGCCATCTGAATTTATTAAACGGAATGAAGATTTTTATTAAGGGCAACAACTTATGAGATATGTGAACAAATTTGATCATAGAGCAATTGCTGAGCTGACCCAACAGCAATTTTTTGCCTGGTGACAAGGTAATATCTAGTAGGAGGAAACTCTTTAACTGGAATAGCCCGTAGTTCTTTAGGCACTTTGCAGCAACCATTTACAATCGCAATACCAAGACCAAACTTCACAAATTGAATTGTTAATTCCCATCCTGTAGCTTCCAGGGCGACTTTCCAGGATACTCCATGAATATCTAGCATGCGTGAAATTGCTTCTCGGTGTGGTCGATCTGGTGATGGCACTATTAGCTCAGAACCATTGAGTTGAGAGATAGAAATACTTTTCCTTTTCGCAAGCACATGATGTTTAGGTACAACAAGAACAGTAGGAACTGTTGTTAATAGTTTAGCTTGTAAATTATCCGGGACTGAATCAAATGCGGTTACACCTAATTGTGCTTGCCCCGTTAATACCAGTTCTAAAGTTTGCTCACGATTAGCAGTTAATAATCGAAGAGGAATTTCAGTTTTCTTTTTATAACTTCGTATCGCATCACCAAGTATATACAGATATGAACCAGCACCAGCAGCCAACACTACAGGCTGTGATTTCTTGCCTTGAATTAATTGCTCTACAAAATCACTAGCATGTGTTCTTGCTTCACGACCAAAGCGAGCTAGCTCTATGCCGAAATTGGTAAGAACCAATTTTCGGCCTTGTTTGGTATAGAGAGGAACACCGAGTGCTTCGGATAATTTTTTAATCTTTACATGCAAAGAAGGCTGAGAAATATGTAATGCCTCAGATGCATGAGTAAAGTTACATGTCTCAGAAAAAACCACAAATGCATCAATTGCGTCAAAGTTCAAATTCATATGTATAGTATAAATCTATAGTACATAGCTAAACAATAGTTCTATAGATATAGTCGAATTTATTATCCTAGTAAAAAATAAACTTTAACTGGGTAATTAAATATGACGTATCTGATGGAACTATTTGAAAATATAACGAAAGATGACCGATATCTTCGAAACCTGTATTGGGGCAAGCCTAGACCGGGGCATCCTGAGGGCACTGTGCGTGTTCATATAGAGGAGTTAGAGCAAAACCTTGGCCTTCTATGTAGCGACTCAAATTCGGAAGAGTATTGGAAGCTAAAGGCTTTGATCCACGTGCATGACTCGTTCAAAGCAGAAGCAACACCAAAAGTGGCAATAACCGACCCGAAAAGTCATGCCTCTATAGCGCGAGCTTTTTTAAATAATTATTGCAAAGATCATGACTTACTCAATATGGTTCAATATCACGATGAACCCTATGCACTGTGGCGACAATCATGTGGTAAAGGGAAAATAAACGAATCACGTCTTGCTAGACTTATTGGGAATATTTCCGATTGGCGACTTTTCTTGCGTTTCAATGTAATAGATGGCGTAACAGACGGTAAGAGCATTGAGCCGCTCGAATGGGCCAACAGCAATATAGCTTCGGCAGTGGGTTTCGAAACTGAAGCACGTAGAGATTTAGAAATTCTTATTAATGGCAGAGGGATAAAGCGATAGATGTGCCTGATTACACCTGAAACTCAGCTAATTTAGCGCTCCTTAAAAACACTCACCACAGAGGCTACAGAAAGAAAACGTTAGCCAGATTATTATCCAATTTTTAATCTCAGTGACCTCTGTGCTCTCTGTGGTGAAATGTTCATTTGTCAGGAAAATATCCGGCATTAAAGAATCTAAGACCTTACTAACATAATCGGGGCGGACCTAAGTAAGTTATTGTTTACACGGAATTTTCATATCAAAACAGTAGGCTATACCGGCTTAAACCATCCATTTGACTAGCAAAATCACCCCGGTAAGGTTTGTCATGTTTAGAAGTAAAAGCTTTTTGTCGTATACGGTATTAATCAGTTCTAAAAACAACCCTGAGTAAAAATATTATATTCAGCATCGGTGCTGACTACTCTCAGCTCCCTGACAATAATTTTTCGAATGCATTCAGAGGTACCGGCTTACTGAACAGATAGCCCTGATAGCTGGTACAGCCGTGTTGTTGAATAAACTGCAGTTGCTCTTCTGTTTCTACACCTTCGGCGATCACCGACATATCCAGGCTATGCGCCATGATGATGATGGTTTGTGCAATTACCGCATCGTTATGATTGTCTGGTAGCTGGGAGATGAATGAGCGGTCAATCTTGACCTGCTCCAGAGGTAGACGTGTCAGATAGGACAGGGACGAATAACCGGTGCCAAAATCATCCAGGGCGAATTCCACACCCAGTGCTTTCAGGGCATTCATTTTATTGATCGAATCCGTAATACACTCGAGCAACATGCTTTCGGTCAGTTCGAGTTTCAGGTGCTGCGCAGGTGCATGTGTGAGTTTGAGAATGGACTGGACTCTTTCAACAAAATCTACCTGTTTAAACTGAAACGGACTGACATTAACCGCCAGGTTCAGATCGCACTTGTCTGGATCCTGGGACCATTCATACAATTGTTTGCAGGCGGTTTCGAGCACCCAGTGACCGAGCGGCAGAATCAGCCCGGTTTCCTCTGCGATTGGAATAAACTCTGTCGGCGATACGATACCCCGTTGCGGGTGATTCCAGCGCAATAAAACCTCGGCGCCTACGATCCCACGCTGCTGCTCAACCTGAGGTTGATATAGCAGTAGAAACTGTCGTTGCTCAATACCCTCACGCAAAGCGGTTTCCATCGCAGCCCGCGCAGCCAGTTCTGCCTGCATTTGAGGGTTAAAATAGCGCAATGTATTTCGACCCTCAGATTTTGCCTGATACATTGCAATATCGGCCTGTTTCATCAGTTCACGTACAGAAATCCGGTTGCCTGAAAACAACGTGATGCCCATACTCGGTGTCACATAATGGGTATGCCCATCAATTACATAGGGCTGACCAAGAACAGATATAACCTTTTCAGCAACTGGACTGCTGGACTGCATGGCCTGTCTGGCCTGGGTACCCAGATTGTTGAGCAGGATCATGAATTCGTCACCACCAACTCGCGCCACGGTATCCTCCTGGCGCACACAGGTAAGCAGGCGTTGAGCGACCTCGATCAGTAATTGATCACCCGCATCATGGCCTCGCGTATCATTAAGCAACTTGAAGTTATCCAGGTCGATAAATAGCAATGCGCCCTGTGTCTCCCTACGCGCACCGGCCGCTAGCGCCTGTTGCAGCCGATCCAGCAACAGACGACGGTTCGGCAACAGGGTAAGTGGGTCATGGTAAGCTAGATGTTCGATCCTGTCTTCTGCAGCCTTGCGCTCGGTAATATCAATCATGGTACCGACATAGTGGGAAACCTCTCCATTCGGATTTTTCACCACGGTGATATTTGCCCAGGCTGGATAAACTTCACCATTTTTGTGGCGGTTCCATATTTCACCCTGCCAGAATCCATCACGCTCGATACTAGCCCACATAGCTTCATAAAAAGCTTTATCGTGATGCCCGGAGCTGAGCATATTCGGTGTTGAACCTATCGCATCCTGCGCCGAGTAACCAGTAATCTCACTAAATGCGGTATTGACACTCAGAATGGTATTCTGTGCATCGGTAATAATAATGCCTTCCTGGGCTTCAAATGCTGTTGCAGCGATTCGAATCTGCTCTTCCGCCTTTTCGTGTTCAATGCGCCTACGCAAGGTCACAATGCCAAATGCCAGATCATCCGCCAGTTCAGCCAGTAATTTTCGTTCATTCGAGGTAAATGCATTGAGTTCGGACGAATAAATACTGAGCACACCAAAGGTATGCCGATTATCATCCTTCAACGGTAATGCGATTGTCGATCGGAAATCAAAGCGCGCAGCAAAATCGTGCCAGTGACTGACACTCGGATCATTGGCAAAATCATTGATGTACGCTATCTGGCCGCTGCGGATCGCGACTCCACTTGGACACTGACCCGTTTCCGTTTCACCCCAGGAAACCGTTAGATGATCAACAATACTGAAATCAATATCTTCCCCTGTCCAGGCAACCGGTTTAATTGATTTTTCTGGATCATTTTGTGCAAGCCCTACCCACACCAGTCGATAGCCTGCTTCCTGACAGATGATTTGGCAAATCTCATCCAGTAATTCCTGCTCGTTCTCTGCGCGTATCAGAACCTGATTACAATCGCTGAGTGCACGCAATTCACGATTCAGGCGTTGCAGCGCCTGTTCATCTTGCTTGCGCTGGGTAATATCGGTCATCATGGCAAACGAGCCGTTGAATTCACCGTCTTCAAATACCGGCGTTGCGGACAGCAAAGTCCACAAAGTAGTACCATCCTTTCGCTTAAAGCGACGTTCATATATACCGGAAGCACCCTTCTTACGCACCTCTGTTTTCTGCTGATGGTCAGCAATATCCTCCTCAAACATGAAGTCGGTGACCAGTCGCCCATTCAGCTCATCGATTTCATAGCCAATCATCTCGGCCATTACCTGGTTGACAAACACCGATCTGAAATCTTTATCCTGAACCCAGATGCCTTCACTGGTGGTGTCGAAAATCCGGCGGTATTTTTCCTCACTTTCACGCAGGTCGCGCAATATCAGCAGGCTGGTTAAGGCATCTGTTAACCGATAACCAATCTCCTGCAGCAATCGCTTTTCCGATTCTGTCCAGGCGCGCTCGTGTGAGCACTGGTGTAAGGCAAATTGCCAGGGACTGCCAACCTTGGGGTAAAGCGCAGTAGAGATTAAGGATTGTATTCCAAAGTTTTTGATGCGATTGATTTCAGGTAACGAACGACCTGAGTCAGCCCCATAATCCAGCACGCCAGGTGTTTGCAGTTGCAACTCAAGTATTGCAGCTACTTCAGGATCCCAGGGAATTTCTACTCCCCTTTCTGTTAAGCCCGGATATTCCGGGCGGGTTTTTTCCATCAGGCTGGACCATGCCGCAGCGGCAGGGTCGCAAGGGTAAAATAGAACAGCGCGATCGCAGTCAAAAATCTCCAGCACTTCACCCAG
>JBNKPX010000052.1:0-24245 GCA_050295575.1 Gammaproteobacteria bacterium
TATCTCGACTTCTGTCATCAAGATCTTCCAGAGCCTGCATGAGTTGATCGGTGTTATGCTCCTGACTATCCTTATGCTCCAGTAAAAGCTCTGGAGTAGGGGCAGGTGAAGCCAGAGTTAGGGCTGGAGATGCATAAGCATGATCTTCATCATCATCAATGTTTAAATCGAAAGCCATATCCTGGCTATTTAGTCGATTCTCCATTTCCAGCACATTTTCCGGGGTAACGCCCAGAGTATTGGCAACGTCTAATACTTCTTCATGCTTGAACCAGCCCAGGCGTTTTTTCTGGCTGCGCAGCTTAAAGAACAGCTTACGCTGAGCTTTGGTAGTAGCAACCTTAACAATGCGCCAGTTCTTTAGAATAAATTCGTGGATTTCAGCCTTAATCCAGTGCACAGCGAAAGAAACGAGGCGTACACCAACACTAGGATCAAACCGTTTAACCGCTTTCATCAGTCCGATATTGCCTTCCTGAATCAGGTCGGCCAGTGCCAGGCCGTAACCCGCATAGTTATTGGCTATTTTGATAACAAAGCGTAGATGGGGTAAAACCAGGCTCTGAGCGGCTGAAATATCACCAGTTTCCTGCAACCGTTCGGCCAGTTCGTATTCTTGCTCGGCGGTTAGTATAGGAATACTGTGCGTAGCAGAGATATACGCTTCCAGGCTGGAGGGTGTCCCCTTTAGCACTGGTAAAGTATTCATTGTCATCGCTAATTCTGTACCCATAATTTCCTCATAAATATTATTAGCACTCGGCTAATTTGAGTGCCAAATATTAGAGCATACTTATCACCATGAGTTCAATATGCTGATTAAAAAGATGTGAACTGAGAGCCGATATTGATCTGTACGTGGATTTGACTAAACGGTTGCTTTCGTTGTTGTAAAAGCACAAAACAGTTTTCGATGAAGCAGATATTCCGCATTGAATCTATGGTTTAAGATGCAGCTTAAAAAGTAATGAATGAAGTTGTCAGATCAAATAGGTTAAATCTAATAAGTTATTGAAATTATTACGTAATCTATAGTTTTAAGCATCGTTTGTATGTCCTGTTAATGCCATCAAAGTGTAGATAGTGTTCGTATATAAGGCTTTGTAGTAATAAAGGCATGATAAGTACCATAATTTATATCTTTTGTACAAAATCATTGTCTTGAATTGATTTTCACACGAGTTTAGTATCAGAATGATATCAAGTAGATTGGTATTTAATTGATAAAAGAAGTTGGTTGTTTTGCATTATATTGCCGCAACTATTCCCATCTCGATAAAAAATTATTAAGAGGGTAACACCCTTAAAATTAACTGTTAGAGGAATTAGAAGTATGAAAATAAGTAGTAAAGATAAATCAGCGCGTTTGAAAACCGCATTTAAGGGAGTGAATGTGGGCGTGGTAAGCACTTTAGCTATGTTGACCTTATCTGGTCAGGCATTTGCGGCTGATGATGCATCTATTAAAGTGTATGGAAATCTTGATACCGGTATAGAGCACCTTACGAATGTGGGTGCAGGAAAAGATAGTGTGACACGTATACCGGGTATTACTGGAACAATGGCATCAAGAATTGGTTTTAAGGCACAAAAGGATATCGGCGATGGCTATAAAGCCTTTGCTACTATGGAATTAGGAGTTAGTCCTGATGTCGGTGCTCTTGGGCAAGGTGGCCGTGTCTTCGGGCGTCAACTAAATTTTGGTCTTCAGACGCCTGCAGGACGCTTTACCATAGGTCGTCAGTACTCTCCTTTTCTGTTTGCTACAGGAGATTTAATGGGGCCGAATATTTATGCGCTGGGCTCACTGGATGCCTATTTACCCAATGCCCGTATGGATAACTCGATTTCATGGAGCAATAAACTGGGCGATAACCTTTCAGCTGCTGTAGCTTATTCATTTGGCCGCGATGGGAATTCGACCGGTGCGGTACCAGCTTCAGGGACTTGTGCTGGTGAAGATACCCAGGCCGCTGATTCATCTGCCTGTCGTCAGATTGCAGCGTCGTTAAAATTCAAGGGTGACGGTTTTGGAATATCTGCAGGTATTGACAAGCAAAATGGTGGTGCAGGAGCAACAGCTTATTTCTTCGATGGAGTTTTCCCACCTATATCTATGGCCGATTCAGGCGATACCGATCAGCGGGTAACTCTGTCTGGTTACTATGTAATGGGGGATACTACAATTGGACTTGGTTTACTCAATCGAGAGCTTGATACTTCGGCTAGAAAAGTTAAGTCCGAAACTATTTATGTGTCAGCTAAACATAAACTTAGTGCCAAAACTACAATCAATGCAGGAGCTTACAGTATAACCAATGATGATAATGATACTGATGCAACTTTGCTGGTAGTGAGAGCCTTATATAATCTGGATAAGGGAGTGGATTGGTATACACAGGTTGGTACTATAAGCAATAGTGATAAGGCTTCATACGCTTTGTCACCTGGTAAAGATACTGGACCAGCTGCAGGTGAAAGTCAGACCGGACTTATGGTAGGTTTTCGCTTCATATATTAAGGCTAAAAAATAGCTCAGGGAGATGCTTAATTAAAAAGGAAAAGACAGGGGCTGACATGATCAGCCCCTGTTTTTTTTTAAGGGGGCAAAATCAGGTGAAAATTTCCTGGTCTCAACACCCCTATCCATTGCTATACTTTTGTTTATTTGTGCGACAATGTTTCCATGAGCAGGATTGTTGCTCAATTGTTGTAATCTATTTAGATGGAAAGAGTAATCATAATGGAGCAAAGCATGAATTCAGTGAACGAGCTTGATAATACAAAGCAGCCCAAAGTGGCTAGACCCATGGGGGTTGCCTATATGATTGGTCGGCTAGAAAGAGGGCTGTACCGACAGATACGTACGGCTCTCTCTCCTTTGGGTGTGACTGTTAGTCAATATACGGCACTGTCCGTTTTTAATGCACGAGGACATATGTCCAATGCTCAGTTGGCGGATCGCACAATGGTTTCACCTCAGGCCGCCAATGAATTGATCAAATCCATGGAGTGTCAGGGCTGGATTCAGCGTGAGCCAGATAAGACACATAAGCGCATCATACAAATTAGTCTTACTGACTCTGGTAAGGAATTACTGATTCAATGTGATGAGATTATATCCGTAATGGAGGAGCGTATGATGGAAGAGTTAAGTGAAGAAGAACGAGCGCTCCTCAAGCGTCAGCTGCGAGGTATGATGAGGTTATTGTTGGAGCTATAAGGAAAAATTGATGAATTATCAGGGCCTGTTAACACGTGTTGATTGACACTGTTGAGCAGGGGCTGAAGCATAAAGCTTCGGCATCGCACTGCTTGAAAAGGAAATATCCCTTATCTATGAAGCGAGCCTTGAATCTGTACGATTAAGGCTCCACAGTAGCATAGCTACATTGTCCAGGGCCTTAACAGGCCCTGGGGTACTGTGGATTATTTGCCAGTCAATAGCACGCTATTGAAATTTCTCACCTCTTTTGGAAATGAAATTGGGGTTTAACTGGCAAGTACCTTTAGTATCGACTCGGACAGGTAGTCAATATTACCTGAGTTGATTCCAGCAAGATTGATTCGGGTTGAGCTAACGATATAGATACCAAAGTCATTGCGCAGACGGGTTAACTGATCCGCAGTGATACCGAGAAAGGAGAACATGCCTTTTTGCTGAGCGATATGGCTAAAATCCATACCGGCTCCATTATTCTGAATGCTATCGGTAAGCAGACTGCGCATTTTCTGGATGCGTTGTCTTACTTCATCCACCTCAGTCACCCAGTTAGCACGCAGAGCTTCATCACCCAGAATCATAGAGACCAGCAATGCTCCGTGGGCCGGGGGCATGGAATAGGTTTGACGTGCAACCGCCATGGCCTGGCTGAGCACGATGGGAGCCTGGTCTGAGCTATTACAGATAAAAGTTGTCGAGCCGGTACGTTCCCGGTACAGACCAAAATTCTTCGAGCAGGATGAGGCTATGATAACCTCTGGTAGCTTGGCAGCCATCAGGCGAAGTCCATAGGCATCTTCATCTACACCGTCGCCCAGTCCCTGATAGGCAATATCGATAAAAGGAATGAAACCCTTTTCCAGCGCAAGATCAGTCAATATCTGCCATTGAGCATGGCTAAGATCCGCTCCCGTTGGATTATGGCAGCAGCCATGCAGTAATACGATATCACCGGCTGGCACCTGCTTAAGTGTATCTAGCATGAGGTCAAAATTGATCTGCTTTAACTCCAGGTCATAATAGGGGTATTCCTCAATCTTGAAGCCGGCACTACCCAGTAGAGGGATATGATTTGGCCAGGTCGGTGTTCCGACCCATAGTTTTGCATCTGGATTGGCGCGACGAATAACTTCAGCGCCAATGCGTAAGCCACCTGAACCGCCAGGTGTTTGAATGCTGCAAACACGTCCTGAGGTAACAGCATTGTGTTCACTGCTTAGTAATAAATCGATAACACGCTGATTATAGTCCTGGTCACCGGCGATACCCTGATAGGTTTTGCTTGTTTCAA
Source organism: Gammaproteobacteria bacterium (assembly GCA_050295575.1). Taxonomy (GTDB): domain Bacteria; phylum Pseudomonadota; class Gammaproteobacteria; genus JACNJF01. The sequence continues at coordinate 4,515 of JBNKPX010000052.1, forward strand.
TCTCAATCAGGCGATTTTCTGCCTGCTGTACCGCCTGCATGACGGGAGTCTGTCCCTGATCATTCATATACACGCCAACACCCAGATCAATCTTTTGTTCACGGGGGTCTTTTCGGTACGCTGCCATTAATCCAAGGATAGGGTCATCGGGCAAAGCGTTTAGGTGATCGAACATGCTTGGTATCCTTATTATCAGAGTTGAAAAAGAAGATGGTGGATATAGTACCTAAATTTAAGCGGAGCGCATTAGATTCTTTCCTGTGTAACAGGCTGGTATTCAGGGATTTTATTTATGAGGGCATTAGAAATTTATCACTTCGCTCTGTCGCTTGATATTCACCAGGTTGATCAAGCGAGAAACCAGGTTTTCTTCGGTGATAGGTTTGGTAATGAAGTCATTGGTTCCAGCGCCAAATATCCCGGTGAAATCGGTTTTCTCATCACCGGTGGGTTCCATCGTCATGAGTAATATAGGTAAGGTGAGATAGTCGTAATTGAGTTCATTTCTGACATTTTGAATCAGTTCGAAGCCGGACATTTTATGATTCAGCAACAGGTCGGTTATCATTACATCGTAGGTGCATTTGTTATTGTTGCTGAAGTCCATGCGTAATTCATTTATAGCCTGCTCACCATCTTTCAGATGTAAATAATCGAAGTTGTTCTTCTGCAGAATGGATGTGGTTATAGCTGAAGAGGTTGCACTCTGATCCACATACAGAACTCTGGCATTAATGGTGTTATCTTTATTGAGAAAACTACAGATAAAATCAACCAGCGCTTTATGACCCTCAGCCTTATCAAAATAGGCAGTGATTGCGTTAGCGTCATTGTCATCTGGATCGACGATATAGGTGTGCGTATCACCGGATACCACAAATATCGGCGTGTCCTTGTTTTTGAATTGCTTACGAATGTCAGATATCAATTGATGACCATCCATATCAGGAAGCGACAGGCCTGTAGTGATAATTTCAAATTCGAAGCGTTTGCAGGCGGTTAATGCCTCCTTGCCAGTGCCGCAGGCGATGATGTCAATGTCTGGCAGGCTGGCTAGTAACTCTTTAAAAAGAATAGTTCGGGCTGAATCCGATGAATCGACGATAAGCAGACGTTTTTTTGAGAGCATATTATTTTGGTTCAATTTCATTTAAGTGCCGGGCAACTGCAATCCATGAGCCGCCAAGTCCTAGCAATGTGCTGCTACTAATGAGAAGCATAAAGTCTGTAAAGCTAAAAGTCATTAAACTAAATTCAGACTGGTATAACAGGTTCAGATGATTGAAGGGGCCAGATAGCGCAATTGCACTGAGCTCTACCAGTATCCATGAAAGCAGGCCACCAAGCAGGCCATACCATACGCCGCCATAAAGAAAAGGGCGGCGTATAAAAGAATCTGTAGCGCCGATTAACTTGGTCACAATAATTTCCTGATAACGGTTCTGAATATCCAGCCGAATGGTGTTGCCTATGATAAGTAGCACAGCAAAACTGAAAAGCAAGCTAATGATGATGACGATACGTTGGGCGAGGTCGATCAAGGTGTATAGGCGTTCCAGCCATTCGGTATCGAGTTTGGCGATATCCACCTCGGGCAAGGCCTGCAGTTTGGCGAGCAGGGTTTTGATGTTGAATGTGTCTATATCATGAATCGGCTGCACAATAATGCTGTGAGGAAGTGGATTTTCCTCAAGCTGATCAATGCTTTCACCAAACCCCGAAGATTGCTTAAACTGCTGTAATGCGTCATCTCGAGAGATAAACAGGGTGTCGGCGATTTGCGGGTCATTGATTAATTGAGTATTAAAATCTCTTGCCTTCTGCGTAGTAACATTCAGTTCCAGATACAGGGTGATCTGGGTGGTAGATCGAAAATCACCGGCAATATTGTCAATATTCTTCAGAAACAGGTAGAAACCGCCGGGCAGGGTTAGCGTAATCCCAATTACCGTAACGGTCATCAAGGTCGAGCTTGGGCTGCGGTAAATCTTGCCAAGGCTGAATATCAGGGACTGAACATGATGCAGGAGCCAGGCAAAGCTGCGGTTAATGAATGCCGGATCATGCTGGTGGCGGTTCTTAGACATCAGCATCACCCTCCAGATCATTATGGATGATGCAGCCTCGATTCAGGGTAACCACTGGTTTCTGTAATTCTTCAATTAGATTCAGGTCATGGCTAGCGACCAGAACGCTGACACCAACCTGATGAAAATCGACGAAGATTTGCATAATTTCGCGTGATAATACCGGGTCCAGGTTGCCGGTGGGTTCATCAGCCAGTAGCAGCATGGGTTTGTGTACTACTGCGCGTGCGATACCGACACGTTGCTGCTCACCGCCCGAAAGGGTGATCGGCATGGATTTTTCCTTGTTTAGCAGCCCCACCTTGTCCAGCGCTGCGCGTGTACGTTTGGCAATTTCCTGCGGGCGGTAACCTTGAATAATCAACGGTAAAGCAACATTATCGAATACCGGACGGTCAAACAGCAACTGATGATCCTGAAAGATAAAGCCAATATGGCGTCGGATATAGGGAATGCGTTTACGTGGAAGAGTATTCAGGTTGATCTGATTCAGAATCGCCTGACCACGGGTGGGTTTCTCGATCAGCGAGATAATCTTTAGCAGCGTGCTCTTCCCCGCGCCGGAATGACCGGTCAGAAAAGCCATCTGGCCCGCTTCCAGGTTGATTGAGACATTGCTTAATGCTTCATATCCGCCTGGATAACGCTTGGTGACATTGTGGAAATGAATCATTAAGTCTGTAATTACGATGACAAAGTGTGGTTATTTTAACCTTTATTGCTCTCTGGCTAAAAGTGCTTTGGTGAATTCATCGGCATTAAATTCACGTAAATCAGCCGCAGTCTCTCCTACGCCTATAAAACGAATCGGTAGTTTCATTTTTTCGGCGATACTGAAAACAATGCCGCCTTTGGCCGTGCCGTCCAGTTTACTTAGTACGATACCATCAATGCCGATAGCATCATTAAAGCTTTTGGCCTGAGACAGAGCATTCTGACCGGTGCCTGAATCTAACACAAGTAAGGTTTCGTGTGGAGCAGTGGGATCCAGTTTGCCCATGACACGCTTAATTTTTTCCAGTTCATTCATCAGGTTATCCTGGGTGTGCAGGCGTCCAGCGGTATCTGCGATAAGAACATCGACACCTCGGGACTGTGCGGCCTGTAAAGCATCAAAAATAACTGATGCGGCATCAGCACCGCTACCCTGACTGATGACAGGGATGTTTAGACGCTGGCCCCAGCTTTGCAGTTGCTCAACCGCCGCGGCACGGAAGGTATCGCCTGCCGCTAGCATCACATTTAAACCCTGGTCACTGAATTTTTGTGCCAGCTTGCCTATAGTAGTGGTCTTGCCAGCACCATTAATTCCGGTCATCAGGATGACAAAGGGCTTGTGCTGCTGATCGATACGCAGCGGGTGGTTGCTGACTTCCAGTATCTCCTGCATAGCCTGATCTAGTGCTTTAAATACCGCGTCATCGTCGGTGATTTCATTCCGACCCAAAGAGACGGTGATCTTTTGAATAATCTGCTGGGTGGCTTCCATACCTACATCTGACATCAATAACTGGTCTTCCAGTTGCTCCATCAGGTCGTCATCAATACGCTTCTTACCCAGGAATATATCTGCGATGCCAGAGGTCAGGTTTGAGCGTGTTTTACCCAGTTTGCTTTTCAGACTGGAGAAAAGGCCCTGCTTTTTTTCAGGTTGAGCTGTTTCCTGACTTGTTTTAGCAGGATTGTTTTTTTTGAAACCGAACATAAATTATTGTGTCATAGGTACGCGGAGGCATTATGCTAACAGAAACCCCGCCCGAGGTTAAAAATGATTGGTATGAGACTATGAAAAAAATTCTACTTTTTGCAATGTGCTGTTTTACGCTGTTGCCTGTGCAGGCTAAAACGCTAGAGCATATGCTGGATAATGGTATGAAGCTAATTATCCGGGAAGACCACCGCGCACCGGTTGTGGTCTCTCAGGTCTGGTACAGAATTGGATCTACCTATGAGCACGATGGTATCACCGGGGTATCGCATGTACTGGAACATATGATGTTCAAAGGTACCAAAACCCTGAAGCCGGGTGAATTTTCTGAGATTATTGCCAGTAATGGTGGCAGCGAGAATGCCTTTACCTCACGAGATTACACGGCCTATTTTCAACGTATCGCCAGTGACCGACTGGAAATCTGTCTTAAGCTGGAAGCTGATCGCATGCGCAATGTGATTTTTCTTCCGGAAGAATACAAAAAAGAAGTGGCAGTCGTGCAGGAAGAGCGTCGCGGACGTATAGATAACCAACCCAAATCAAAACTATTTGAACAGTTTTATGCCACTGCATTTCTGAATAGCCCTGTACGTATACCCACTATTGGCTGGATGGGAGATCTGGATAATCTGGATATGCAGGATGCAGCCAACTGGTATAAACAGTGGTATGCCCCTAATAATGCGACTCTGGTGATCGTCGGTGATGTCGATAGCGATAAAACCATTCAGCTGGTGGAAAAGTATTTTGGCCAGATTGAACCCTCCAGCATCAAGCTTCCTAAACCTCGAATGGAAGTTAAACAGGAAGGTGAAAGACGTATCACCATGTATGGTCAAACCTCAACACCTTATCTGGTTATGGGTTATAAGGCGCCGGTTTTGAAAGACCTGCAAGATCCCTCTGATGCTTATGCGCTGGATGTTTTGAGTGGTATTCTGGATGGCGGCAATAGTGCCAGAGTCGCAAAGAATATATTACGAGGAGATGAGCTGGCAGTTGAGGCAGGTACTTCTTACAATCAGTTTGATCGGCTGGCGGGACTGTTTCTGTTTGCAGGTACTCCAAATAAAGGAGTGTCACCAGAAAAACTGGAGCACGCATTTGAGAAAGAAATTAGCGATCTCAAGAACAATCCGGTAACTGCCGAGGAGCTGGAGAGGGTTAAGGCTCAGGTGATAGCGGGCAAGGTATATGAACGCGACTCTATGTTCTACCTTGGGATGCAGATAGGTATGCTGGATAGTGCAGGTTATGACTGGGGCTTACTTGATCAATATGTCGATAACATTCGAAACGTCAAAGCAGAAGACATTCAACGTGTGGCGAATAAGTATTTTGACAGTACACAATTGACTGTTGCCACCCTCTGGCCCGAGAAGGACGCTACTGAAAAATGAGAAAAAATCTATTAATAACTTTTATATTTTCGATCCTGTTTGTTTTTACTGCGCCACAGGCATTGGCGCTGGATATTAAAAACTGGAATACGCAAAACGGTGCAAGGGTTTTATTTGTAGAAAGTCATGATTTACCGATGATAGATGTCAGAGTGACATTCAAGGCTGGTAGCTCACGTGATGGCGAATTATTTGGTGTTTCTCGCCTGGCCAATGCCTTGCTGGTAGATGGAACCGGGAAATATAGCGCTGAAGATATCGCTGAAACCTTTGAATCTACCGGTGCTCAACTGGGCCATGATTCATTACGTGATATGGGGTTTGTTAGCCTGCGTAGCCTGTCAGACCGTGCGCTGCTGGATAAGACCATAGATCTGTTCGCACGCGTTATCGCATTGCCATCCTTTCCACAGGATGCCATCGAACGAGATCGTAGATCCATGTTGATTGGTTTGGCAGAACGGAAAAAAAATATCGGAGCTGTAGTGAGTGATGCTTTTTTTGAGCATGTGTATGAGGGGCACCCTTATCGTATGGGGTCTCAGGGGAGCGAACAAACCCTGCGTGCCATTACGCAGCAGGATTTGAAGGATTTTCATGCACAGTATTACGTGGCCAATAATGCAACACTGGCGATAGTGGGTGATTTAACGCAGCAGCAGGCAAAGCAATTAGCCGAACAGATAACGACTTATCTCAAGCCTGGAAAAGCTGCCGAGAAGATTGCAGCTATCCAGCCAGTTGAGCATAAACAGATCAAAACAATAAAAATTCCTTTTAAAGCAACACAGACTCATATCCAGCAGGGGATGCCTGTTTTAACACGTAAAGACCCGGATTATTTTGATCTGTATGTAGGCAATCATATCCTGGGAGGGAGTGGCTTTAGTTCACGCCTGATGCAGGAGATTCGTGAAGAGCGGGGTCTGGTTTATAGTGTTTACAGCTATTTTCTACCGATGGAAAGTAATGGACCGTTTGAGATGTCCTTACAAACCAGTACCGAAAATGAGGAACAGGCGGTTGAGTTACTCGACTCACTGTTGCAGGATTTCATCAAAAATGGACCCTCTGAAAAAGAACTGGAGCATGCAAAGAATAATATCACTGGTGGTTTTCCACTTAAGATCGACAGCAATAAAAAGATTGTTGAATATCTGGCGCTGATTGGATTTTATGACTTGCCGCTAGATTACCTGGATAGCTTTAATGCACGTATTAACGCAGTGACTCGTGAATCGATCAAAGATGCTTTTCAACGCCGGGTTAACCCTGCGAATATGACGCGTATTATCGTAGGTGAACAGTCATAAAACGTACGACTAAAAACAAAGGGTTATCCTCAATCCGAATTATTGCAGGCCACTGGCGAGGAAGTCGCATTCCGGTTCTGGATAGAGAAGGGCTAAGGCCTACCCCTGATCGTATAAGAGAAACCGTGTTTAACTGGTTGGCAAGCGATATCCGTGCAGCCAATGTACTGGATTGCTGTGCAGGAGCCGGTGGGCTGGGTTTGGAAGCCGCTTCACGAGCTGCAGCTCAGGTCACGCTGGTTGAGCTTGACCGTAGGGCGGCAGCTCATTTGACCCAGCAATATCAGCGCCTGAATGCAGACAATGTGTCTGTACAGTGTGCCGATATACTGGACTACCTGAAAAACACCCAGAAAAAGTATGACCTTGTATTCATTGATCCACCTTATGCTAGCCCTGAATTACGCGACTCTATCCTGCAGTTATTGATAGAAAACGAATTGATGAATGACGGCTGTCTGCTGTATCTGGAATGGCCCAAGGCACAGCAAATGCAGTTAAATCATGAGAATTTGATCTGGATTAAGCAAAAAAATGCAGGGCAGGTTGAGTACGCTATAGCGCAATGGCGACTAAATCGCTAGAATTCCTCCTCTTTTGGATTGGCGAAAAGAATTGAGTAATTCAACTATAGCGATTTATCCTGGCACCTTTGACCCGGTGACCTGTGGCCACACGGATATCGTTCTTCGCGCATTGAAAATGTTCAATGAAGTCGTGATAGGGGTGGCGGATAATCCGCAGAAGAATCCTTTTTTTACGCTGCAAGAACGTATAGATATGCTAGAAACAGTATTTAAGGGTGAAGATCGTATTACGGTAAGGCCGTTTTCTGGATTATTGATCGATTTTGCAAAAGAGTGTGAATCTCAAATCATTATTCGTGGATTGCGTGCGATCTCTGATTTTGAATATGAGGTGCAACTGGCGGGTATGAATCGGTCATTGGCGCCTGGTATAGAAACTGTATTTTTAACTGCGGCTGAGAAATTTGCCTTTGTGTCTTCCAGCCTGGTACGCGAGATTGCTCGCCTGAAAGGGGATGTGTCAGAGTTTATACACCCTGAAATACATCAAAGATTAAAAGATAAACTAGACTTAAGTAAGGAGTAAATCATGGCCTTAATGATCACTGAAGAATGTATCAATTGTGATGTTTGTGAACCAGAGTGCCCTAATGAGGCAATAACCCCTGGAGATGACATTTATGTCATTGATCCCGATAAATGTACTGAATGCGTCGGTCACTATGAAACCTCGCAATGCGTAGAAGTATGCCCTGTAGATTGCATACCTCATGACCCCGATCATGAAGAAACTCAGGAAGAGTTGATGGCTAAATATCATCGACTAACCGGGAAGTAATATCCCTTGTCTCTGGCCCTGCTACCTTTACGTCGCATTACTGGCTTTCACCTTGATGAAGCAGAAGATTGGGTAGCAGAGCTGGAGTGTGGTCATACCCGGCATTTACGACATAATCCCCCCTGGCAGGACAGAGAATGGGTGGTTAGCACAAATACTCGCGAAGAGCGCATAGGACAATTCCTCAATTGCAGGAATTGTCTGCAAGCCGAGTAACTCTGAATTTCAACTTGTAAGCTTTCGATAGATGTCGGAAACCTTATAAGGCAGTTTTCTAATATCATCAATCAGCACATAGTTCGCATGCCCATACATATGGGGCAGGTAGTCGCGTGCCTCTTCATCGATGGTAATACAGAATGGATGCACGCCTTGCTGGCGCGCCTCCAGTAACGCCATGCGGGTATCTTCAATACCATACTCGCCATGGTAACTGTCGTAATCATCGGGTTTACCATCGGATAGGGTAATCAGCAGGCGAGTGCGCGCCTGTACCTCTGTGAAAAGGTGAGTCAGATGACGTATGATTACCCCCATACGCGTATAGTCCTGAGGTTCTATAGCCGCTATGCGGGCCTTGACCTCTTCATCATAGGGCTCTTCGAAAGATTTGATTCGGTAGAGCTCGCAACGTTTTCTTGTCATGCCCGAAAAGCCATAGATGGCATAACGATCGCCTAGCGACTGTAAGGCTTCACATAGCAGGATTAGTGCTTCTCGTTGCGCGGTATTGATCCAGCCTCTGGTTGAACCACTCATATCGATCATGAATATCACGGCAATATTGCGTTCTGCTCGATGGGCTTTGGTATAGATACGAGAAGAGAGCTCCATGCCGCTACGCACATCAGCCAGCGAATTCACCAGTGCATCTATATCCAGGTTTTCACCATCAGGCTGCTTTTTCATCACCCGGTTTTCATCGCGCATTGCTTCAAAGGTTCTGCGCAATGATTGACTCAGGCCTTTATATTTATTCAGGGTATCAGAAACAAAGCTGCTGTCAGGATCGGGTTTGACCTGCTTTTCTCTTAAGGCACACCAGTTTTTTCGATGGGCCTGACGTGTACAGTCCCACTCATCGTAGAGAAAGGCGCCGTCTTCATGGTAGGTACCCTTCCATACTTCGTCGGGGTCTGCTTCCTGTTGTTGCTGGGCTTGCCAGGCATGATAAGCACCAGGTCCAGCGGCCTGAAGATATTCTTCCGGTAGTTCACCGTGATCCTGAATGATCGAATCGATCAGACTGGATATTTCATCGTTGAGTGGCACGCTGATGCCATCCAGTTCAATCTGGTAACTCACACCCTGCTCTAAATCGGCATCTGGTAATGCAAGCTTGTCAAACCTCGGCCCGGCATCTGGCTGCTCAGGATCTTTATCAGTCGCCTGTTCATCTGGCGCTTGCTTACCCATTTCATCGGCGGTTTTCGCAAGTAGCAACTGGAACAGATTCCTTTCTTTCAGGCGTCTAGCCTCGCGAACAGATTCAACCAGCTGTGGTTTTAGCACGCCCTGATAGATCGGATCGAAGGCGGGCAGATCGAAACATTGTGAGATTAAGTCGATACTTAGCATGGCATCAGCAGATGGATTACGCAGTTGTTGTAATAAGGTCGCTGGATAAATTTCATCAGGACTAATGTTTAACAGGCTTTGCATCTGACGGTAAAGACCGGGAAAGTCGCGTTGAATGCAGGCATCCAGACGTATTGTTTCCAGCTGATGGAAGACTTTCAGGGCTTGTTGTGGATTATTATAGGCTGACAGTATGCCGTGCAGATTGATGCGCCAGGTGCCGTACCAGGTCTGTGCCCATTGATGCACCGCCATAGCTTTATAGATGGCAAAATTGATTTTCTGATCATCAGATTCACAGATGACGCTGGGTAGATGTAAGGTTTCAGTATCGGTGAAATATTCATCGTGTGGCTGGGTTTTAAGCTGGCGCCCATTCAAACCATGCAGAAAATTAACCAGCACCGTATCGATCTCATCTAGAGTGGTACCTTTTTGCATCAGCTGATACTGCTCGATAAAGTGTTGCAGGTTCTTGATCACCTGCATGGCAGGATACAATCCGGATGAAAAATAGCTATCGAGGGTGGACTGTAGCCATTGCTCGGTGCCTTGCTGGCCAATGATATCGAGCGCAGTATGGGCTCTTAAAGCGAACTGGTAGGCTAGCTCCGGTTGGGTTTTTGCAATATTGGTTACCCAGTTGAGTACATACTGCTGCCATTGAGTCTGTTGTGACAGAATCCTTTGAGCCACCTCTTCAACCGTCCATCTATCGAAGAAATAGGGTTCCAGTAGCTGCTGTAATTCCGCTTGGGAGAGGATTTTATGCACGGGAGATATTCAAAACTGCATTATAGCAGGGCTATCAATGCTATTGCTGTAAAGCTAAAGGGGTTTTGTCAGGGCCGGAGGGCTTTATAAAGAGTTATGGAAGCTTCTGCATATACGCAAGAGGTGTGCATCTCTTTTACGCTCAACTGCATTTTTCAGGTTCAAGCCAAGTAGGGTATCTGTTTGGAAAGTAATTATTTCTGAATCTTCATTTTATTCAACTAGAATCCAATCCGTGGAGTCATTAAAAACAATTAGGAGTATCTTTCATGCCCAAACTGCAGTCTACCGGCCAAAAACGTAAGAAAATTGTCCGTATCATCTCTATCATTCTTTTTCTGATCATAACTTTTGTCGGTGGCCAGATTGCTGGTCGATTCAAAACCGCAATATATGAATGGGTCGATAATCATCAGGAAACCACCGCACTAGTCACTGATCTTTCAACCGAGGAAGAAGAATATCGCAATCTGAAGGGCCGTAAGCGATCAGATACGATTTACCTAATTAGCTATAAATTTGAGCTGAATGGTTCTGGATACGAAAACCAGGTAGAGGCCGGTTATTCCGAGTTTTCCAATCTGCAGAAGGGCAGCAGTGTCGCAATCTGGTTCAATCCAGAGGATCCAGACCAGAACGACACTAAAGACAACCTGGAATCTGCTCTCGCCAGTAACTCTGTCACAGGTAACATGATTACTGTAGCTCCCTACACCGCACCAGCGTCATTGTTCCTCTACTACCTGTTGTCGTTGATTTTCGTCCGCGAATCTAAAAAATCATTGACCCCAGGCTTCTACAGTGAAAATTCCTGGCTTGATATCGATGATCACTACCTTGTGTATCTGGTTGATGGTGAGCTGGTATTTTTTGGTTTTGATAAGGGCAAGAGTGCTGTCACTCAGGAGGCTTACCAAAATGGTAGCTCACTGGATCAGCTTATTGAAGTCAGCAAAGCGAAGGATGTAAAGCGCATCCCGCTGGCGGAAATAACTGAATTAGTAAGTAACCACAATTCGGACACTATTAAGATAGAGCACAATAATACTGACCATAATGTCGAGTTTCTCAACCAGGCGATTAAAGCGCATGCTCTGGAACGGATCGTGAAAAATCTTTCGGGAAAACTGAAGTTCAAACTGAGGCAGCGTTCTCGCATTGAGGCAGCGACTCCGGCAATGATATTCCTGATCGTCATTTTTTTAATCGCATATGTGACAAAAATTTTCCTGCTATATATTTTATTCGGGCTGATTGCTCTCGTTTGGGTTATACCAACGATCTTTTCAAGATTGATGAGTCCGACCGAAACCAAAAGCTGGACTCTCGAAGACCAAAAGGCAGCCAGCTAAGGGCTGTTGGATTTTAGACTGAACTAGAAATGTTCAGGTTTGTTTGGAAGTGAGCTGTAATAGCCAACTATTGCTGCGATCTTCGAAACAAACCTGGGTATTTCCAGCCAGGATAAAAAAATTATGAATTGATCAGTGTTTCCTTCAATGTGGTGTAACCAGATTAAGCTGGAATGACCATCTTTTAGTTGGTCGCGTATCCACAGTAGTTGATGCAGATCAATACCTGCTTCTGCGATTGTATTATATTGGTTATCTTACCCGATACTGCATTCTGGTTAGCTTTTATTTACCAGGTAATCAATATATTAAATGAGATTACTGGTTACAGCATTTCAACCTTGTTGTCTCATCAATACCCCAACCAGGAGCACAAGTTATGCAAAAAATTAATTCGAATGAGGATTTTAGAAAAGCCCTTGAATCTCTATCGCTTCAGAAACAGCGACTGGTAGGTGCTCGCTTCATTGCTAACGTCCTTGACCTGACCCACGATAAACATATTATCCAGGCGCAATCTATTGCTGCTAATAGTGATGCTACAGCCGAAGAATTACACGAAGCTTATCAATCAGCACATGCCAGCTATATGCGCACCCACCCCAACTCATTGATGGCTGAACTTGACTGGGAAAAACAAACTGAACATTTTATTACCAAAGCCTGTATGGCCTGCCTTGCACCGACCTACCCGGAAGCATCTACCCATGATCTGGCGGAAAGAGTGAGCATGTATTGCCAGATGGCAAGAACCTGCGGCAGTATTAATCATGATGGTGATTACCCCTCGTTCAAAAATACTGAGGAACTGGCGAAAAAAGAAGTGAATGATCAGTACAGAATTGCCAGTGAATTTTTAGGGGACTCCTAGATGATCTCGGAGGTTCCTGAGGCTCAGGGATCTCATATAATTGATCAGAGAGGTCTCAAAATGAAATGACCTGTGGATTTGAAGCCACCGACAAAAGGCCGGTGGAGCATTCTCTGACCTACTTATACTTAAGCGAGAAACTTACCGCTGCGTAACAACTGTGCTTCCATCAATTCCTGTTCATGCGAGCCGGATAGCACGATATTCGAATCGGGGACAAAATCAATTTCAGTATCTCCATGCTCATAGGGTACAGAATTGAGAATGACCTTCATCGCATTCAGTCGCGCCAGATGCTTGTCGTTGGAGCGAATAATTTTCCACGGTGCATGCGTGGTATGGGTTTTTTTCAGCATTTGATACTTCACATTGGTGAAATCATCCCATCTTTCCTGCGCCTGAACATCAACCTCAGATAATTTCCACTGTCTTAGGGGGTCTGATTTTCGACGCTCAAAGCGGCGTTCCTGCTCGTCTTTGGTGACGCTGAAATACAGCTTAACGAGGATGGTGCCCTGGCGAATCAGGTCTTTTTCAAATCCACTCACGCCTCGGATAAAATTCTTGTATTCCTCATCGCTACAAAAGCCAAACACCGGCTCTACCATGGCTCGGTTGTACCAGCTACGGTCAAATAAAACCACTTCGCCACCACGAGGAAACTGGCGTACGTATTTCTGAAAAAACCATTCGGTTTTTTCGTATTCGGTGGGTTTGCCCAGCGCAACAACTCGGTAGTGTTTTTCATTCATGTATCGGGTCACACGTCTAATAGTGCCGCCTTTACCGGCTGCATCACGACCTTCAAACAGGATGATCATGCGTTTTTTAGTCCTTTCAAGGTGTTGCTGCATCTTGATCAGTTCAGCCTGCAGGGGTTTTAATTCTTCTTCCTGCTGAAACTTACGGTAGGCTTTTTTACGCTCGCGTTTCATGATCTCTGTTTCATCTAGCTCAGAGTCACTGTCGACTAGCTGCTGGAGTTTTTCTTCGACTTCGTTTGCTGGGTTCTGATTTTGTTGTTCGCTCATACTCCCCTCACTACGGTAAATTAAAGGAAGCTCTGAATAATTCATTCATGAATTATCAGAGCACGAAAAACGAAAATCGTGATTTTCATTTTTCTCACAAAATCTATGACTTGTAGCCATCGATTTTGGCGGCACATCCCTGTGCCGTAGGAACCTCTGAATTAATCAGAGGTTCCTGAAGTTAAACATTGAAAGTGTTAACAGCAGCAATATCAATTCATCAAAGCCACTGTTTCACTATTCGATCAATCTTCGGGCGTGCAAATGTCAGGCACAAATGTCTGGTCAGACATCGGCGGTCGTACATAGCCTATGCCTTCCTCACGTTTGGGCAGGGTAATCGGTTCAGGGGTCAGGTCCTGATAGGGGATCTGGCTAAGTAAATGGGATATGCAATTGATTCTTGCATGTTTTTTGATATCAGACTCAACGACATACCAGGGTGCCTGTTTGATGTCCGTATGCGCGAACATCTGGTCTTTGGCTTTAGAGTATTCAACCCATTTGATGCGCGACTGTAGATCCATTGGGCTTAGTTTCCAGCGCTTATGGGGTTCTTTGATGCGCGACTGGAAACGGATTTCCTGCTCTTCGTCGGAAACTGAAAACCAGTATTTAATCAGTATGATGCCAGAACGTACCAGCATGCGTTCGAACTCGGGACAGGAGCGCAGGAATTCCTGATACTCTTCATCGGTACAAAACTCCATGACCTTTTCGACTCCAGCACGGTTATACCAGCTACGGTCAAATAATACGATTTCACCTTCAGCGGGCAGATGTGGAACATAGCGCTGGAAGTACCACTGAGATTTTTCACGCTCGGTGGGTGCAGGCAATGCGACTACTCTACAGATACGAGGATTCAGGTGTTGCGTGATGCGTTTGATGACACCGCCCTTGCCGGCTGCATCGCGGCCCTCGAAAAGAACCACAACCTTGAGTTTTTTATGCGAGACCCAGGCCTGTAATTTAACCAGTTCAAGTTGCAGGCTAAACAGTTTTTCTTCATAGGCTCTTTTACCCAATTGCTTCGCTTTGGCTTTTGTGGTCTTTTTATCTTTTTTTGCCATGTTTCCCTCAGGGTATGTATGGTTAATCCTCAAGTATAAGGTAGATTATTGAGGGAATGCTGAGACAGGTCAACTGAGTTTGAATAAACTGTAGATTATTGAAGTTGGAGTAAATAAGGAGGCCCGAGAGTGTTATTTCTGGCAGTGCGTGCAATAAAAAGTAGAGCGTTGCCCCTGAGTAATTCTTTTAATAGGCTGCAGGCATTGACTGCATGGCTGATTTTCCTGCCCGTATACGAGTAACGACTGGGCAAAGTATCCCGGCTTTCCATCGGCCTGGGTAAAATCCTGTAGAGTCGTACCTCCCTGATCAATGGCCTGTTGCAGTATTCGTTTTATGGCTTCAACCAGCCGTTGTATACGCTGTCTGGAGATACGCATAGCCGCTGTTTTGGGATTTATTGCACAGCTAAACAGGCTTTCACAGGCGTAAATGTTACCCACACCAACTACAATATGGCTGTCCATGATCAGGTTTTTTATTGCAGTTTTGCGATTTCTACAACTCTGGTATAGATATTCGGCATTAAAATCCTCACTCAGTGGTTCTGGCCCCAGTTGGGCGAGCAGCTGGTGCTGGAAAGGATCATCCTGGGTCAGTAACAATGCACCAAAGCGACGGGGGTCTCTAAATCGTAATGAGTTTTCGTCATCGAGCTGCAGGATAACGTGCTCATGTGCATTCTGTGGCAGATGTTGAGACAGGATGCGCATGCTACCCGACATGCCCAGATGCCAGATCATATGGCCCTTGTCGGTAAACATAAGCAGGTATTTGGCGCGTCGCTGCAGCCTGAGAATTCTGGCGCCTTCCAGTTGCATGATCTCAGGGGGGATTGGCCAGCGTAACCGGGGCTGGTTAATAATAATCCTGCGGATGCTATGCGCGATTAGATGAGGCTCTATACCGCGCAGGGTGGTTTCAACTTCGGGTAATTCCGGCATGGCTGCTAGTGCTCAGAGATAATGTAGGCGAGTGACAGGCCTGCCGTCCAGCTATTGTTATCGGTGACCAGAGGACTGTCTTCGATTTCACTGCCAGTGAGATTATCGTGACGGATGAAACCGCCTAGCCACCATTTCTGGATACGTCGACTAAAGGTGAAATCCAGACGCATTCCACTATAACCCGTTCCCGCAGTGTATTCTGCTCGCTGGGCGGTCACTTCGCTGCTATCGACATTATAGAAATAACCGTGATAGTCGGCGTTAGCATATAAAGGGCCGCCAGCTGCACGCAGCTTCCAGTCATATTTCTCCTTTGCTGGCCAGCGCCAGGCTAGTCGAGGGTGGAAGGTGTTACCAATAGGGTTAATTTTACTGCCCATGGAAAATGCAAAGCGTAGTGGTAACTCCAGCCATAAGGAGGAGTTATCGGTCGAGTGCAGACGGAGTTCCAGCGAGGGCCCGAATTCAAGTGTGGCATCAAGACTCTGCATGCCAGCGCGTTCTGAATCCTTATTTGAGCTCGGCAGGCTGCCATTACCGCTGATGGATAGCAGCAGATCAGGGGTGTTAAACAGTCGACCTTCTACACCATCGTCGACCCTAAGCTTTTCCCCGCGGTATTTGAGATAAGGGAAGGGGAGTGATTGATTGTTCTGTACCGAAGAACCTCGATATTCTGGCATTGAGAGTTGAACCAGACCTATGCCCCACTCGAGTTTGGGGAGGCCAGCATCATGATCGGCATTTACAACAGAGGGCATGATACAGGCTGTGATCGCCAGCAGTGCCCAAAAGTTAGTTAGCAGGGGCTTGATCCAGCGATAATAATTCATAGTACAGATGGTCCGGGAAATGGAATTGCAACTTCATATCGGGCCGGGCAATGATGATTTCGGGCTGGATAGAGAGCAGGTATAATTCGCTGCTTTGAGCATTATCGAATTCGGCAGTAATCTTCTTTAATGGGGTCAGAGAGGGGTCGTAGGCCTTAATATTTGAAGCCGGCAGGCTTTGCCAGTTTTTAATAATCGCCTGAACTCGCTCAGGATTCTGAGGAGGGGGGCTGCTTACCCAGTTTCCATCTTGTTGAGTGAGTGTAAAATCAGGCAGTTGGAGAGATTTTAGTCCGGAGCCTGCGGGAAGCAGGCGCTTATCCACCAGACCGGCTATGCCATTACTGATAAATGCGTAATGGATATCATCAACCAGATACAGCGTAGAGTCGATCATTAGATATCGGCGGCTTCCAATCTGGTTGGTGGTGCCAAAGTAAATCGATTTCTGGTTTAGTGTCACCACAGCTTTGGGGATGCTCAGGCCCAGAGTGGATATGTCGATCTCGCTTTTTGGCAGTTTTGAATGGAATTTAGTGCTCACCAGGCTGGCCAGGCGTTCAACGGCGATATTATCGGCATACCATACAAAAGGACTGCTGATAAACCAGCGATTTTCTTTCTTCTCTAATTGCATACTGCCGTCGGCAGTTTCAATACTAATGCTGTTGATCTGTTGTGGCTTTAGTTTGGTAATCGCATCGCGATCAAATTTCTGATCTTCGGTAATCGGGTACTTATTGCCAATCCAGGTGAATATAATAACCAGAACTAACAGGAGGTAGTTGATCAACCAGCGTTTGCTTAACATTTATCTATTTACCTCTTCCTGCGTACCAGCCAGATGCGGATGCCCGCAGCCAGCAGGGCTATAGGCAGCAATAGTAGAAAGGTGAGCGCGATGAATAGCTGGCTGCTGCTGGACAATTCCAGATTGGTATCCACTGCACTACGCGGGGAAATGGAAATCAGATTATCATCATGGCTTAGCCAGTTAAATAGATTAAGGCCCAGATCCAGATTGCTGCCATTACCCAGATATTGATTGGACAGGAAATCGGCATCGCCCGTGACGACTATGCGCTGGGTCTGCAGGCTGCCATCATCTTTTTGTACACTACGTTCCAGGCTGTAGCCAAGATTTAACGGACCCGCGATTTCGGCGTTCTGGTCACCCTGCGTTATCTTGCCTTTGAGCTCGCCCACTTCATTCCAGCTACGCGCCTGGGTCGCCAGCAACGGAACCGCCTGCCAGTCGCTTTGTTCGCCATGAAACTGCATGGCTTGCGCTCGAGGAAAAAGGGTCAGAGCTTTCAGCTGGCTGGTAATTGCATGGCGCGGGTAGTCAGCAACCAGCGCAAAATCGACCCGAGAAAGTCCCAGAATCTGAGTGCTGGGATCAACAATTACCCCAGGCAGAAATTCCAGTTCGAGCTGTTCGGCCAGGGGCTGTAGCGAATGGTCCTGTGAGATATCAGCCATCCATAATAGATTGCCACCGTGCTGGACATAGCGCTTAATCATGTCGATCTCACCAGGCAACAAGGCAGTTGTTGCATCGGCGATCACCAGTATGTCAGTATTGTCCGGGATGCTGGTGCTTTGCATCAGATTGACTGGTTGAATTTGAAAGCCTTTTTCTGCCAGCCTGGAAGCAAACAGCTGCAGGTCATAATTGGCTGCGCCATAAGCATTACGCTCACCATGCCCCTCGATAAACATAACCCAGCGCTCAGCTTCACGAGTCAGTCGAGCGAGCGTATTGGTAATGGATGACTCGGTAATATGTTGTAGATTCTCGTGGCGACCATTCACTTCAATAACGACTTCTCCATCACGTTGAATATTGAAATCACGTAATTGATCGGGCACAAAATCAGGGTTGATGCTGTTGTACTCGATGAGTGGCTGGGCTTCCTGGTAACGATTAAAAATGGCATCCATGTTCTCCTTAAGATTATTAACCGGTGAAACAAAGGCGCTGATCTTGACCGGTTGCTGGATGCTTTTTAACAATCTCTGAGTAGGCTGAGACAGGCTGTTGGACTGGTTGGCGGTGAGGTCGATAGACCAGCTGTACTGGGTAGACAGCCAGGCAAGCAGGCCCACAAAGCCAATGAATAATACGAGGAACAGGCTGGACTGGATGCGTAGCTGAAGGCGTGTTTTATTATTCAGTTTCATTGCAGGTGGTCTAGTGTTGCAGGCGGTCGCCGTCAAGCCGGCGAATGGTTAAACCGAGGAATAGCAGAATAATCAACAGGTAGTAGCTGACATCGCTGGTTTTGAATACCCCTGCCAGTAAAGGTTGGTGATGCTTGATCAAAGACAGGTAAGCGATAACCGACTGTCCCTGATCCAGGCTGTCAGTCACCCAGTCGATGATCCACAGCATTAAAAGGGCACCAAAGGTGCTGACCGCAGCAATGGTTTGATTTTCGGTGAGGCTGGACAGATACAGCCCTATCGCTGCAAAGCTGCCAAGCAATAACAGCATGCCGATAAAGATGGAAAACAGCTTGCCAAGATCGAGCTGGGTGCCAAGAAGCAGAGACAAGGGCATGAGCATCAACAGACAGCTGAGTATCAGAATAAAGAAGATCAGGCCCAGATACTTGCCTAGCACGAGTTGAGTAATTGAGATAGGGGCGGAGAACAGCAGATTAATGGTTTTATTCTTTTTCTCTTCCGCCAGGCTGCGCATGGTAATCAACGGCATAATCATTAACAGGATGATGGCAGCCAGTGAGAATATGGGTGAGACGACGACATCGGTGACACCGGGTACATTCTCCAGGCGCATGAATTGAGGTTGCAGGGTGAAGTAGTTTTCGATTTGCGCCAGAAACATATAACCCAGAATAGCCTGGATCACGGCCAGAATAATCCACGCCAGAGGTGACAGGAACATGCTGGTAATTTCGCGCCTGGCGATGGTGAGGATCATTCGTTTATCACCTGTTCATGTTGAGATGGAGTGGTTTCAGCAGTAGTTAGTTCGACAAAGATTTCTTCCAGAGAGCTATTATCCGGAATCAATTCAAACAAGCCCCATTGTTGCCTGACCGAGGCTTCAACCAGTGATTGGGCGAATTCACTACTTTCAAACTGAATCTGGAAGCGTTGGGTGTCGATGCTGTTAACGGCGCTTACCCCTTCCAGTGCTAACAGGGCTGACTGCTCAGGCGGTTGACTAAAGGCCACCTTCAACTGATTGCTGCTACCACGTTGATTTAACTCTTCGATGGAAGCGTTATAAATCATTTCGCCACGCCGGATGATCTGTACCCGGTCACAGGTGGCCTGTACCTCGGGCAGGATATGGGTGGATAAAATAACGCTGTGTTCCTGCCCGAGTGCTTTGATCAGGCTGCGAATTTCACGAATCTGTATCG
>JBNKPX010000053.1:0-23771 GCA_050295575.1 Gammaproteobacteria bacterium
AGGGATATTCAAGGATCAGGTTGAACAATTGTTTGAATCTTTTACTCAGGCTGAACAATCAACTACTCGTCAGTTTGGAGGTACCGGTCTTGGTCTGGCCATCAGCAAGAAACTCAGCAATTTAATGGGCGGCGATATTCAGGTAGATTCCACTCCTGGAAAGGGAGCAACCTTCATCTTAACCATTCCGGCATCCTATAGTCAGGTTGTAAAAGCAGACAAAACCACTCGCTCTCAACGACAGCGAACAACAGGCATTAGAAATCAATTTGATGCTCAGGTGCTAGTCTGTGAAGATATTTTACCGAATAGCATAGTGATCAATAAAATGTTACAGAAATTTGGTATCAACTGTGATTTTGCTGAGAATGGTCAGGAGGCGGTAGAACAGGTTAAAGCAAAAAAATACGACCTTGTTTTGATGGACTGTCAAATGCCCATCCTGGACGGGTATAGCGCGACTCAACAGATAAGAGCGTTTGATAGTGAAACACCAATCCTGGCCCTGACCGCCAATGTAACCCAGGAAGATCACGCAAAAGCTCTGGCTTGCGGAATGAATGATGTCATCACCAAGCCAGTACAACTAGACAGTCTGGAAAAAACTATCACCCAATGGCTAGGGGAAAACATTATTGCTGCCCCGATAAATTCGGTATCTGAAAAACCGATATCAACAGGGCAGAAATCCTCAGCTATTAACCTTGAACAACTGGAGAGGTTCAAGAATGATATGGAAGAATCTTTTGAAGAGATTTATCACGCAATATTATCGACTATTCCCGCGCTAATTGACGAACTTGAAGCTGCTGTAAACGATAATGAAACCATCACCCGTCTGTTCCACAGCTTAAAAACACCTTTCGCATCAATAGGCGCTCATGGGCTGGCAGATCTGGCCGCAGAATATGAACAACTGGCCCGTGATAATCAGATAGAAGACCTTGACTTAGCGGTTGAAAATTTACGCCAACAGTTCAACCTGGTCGAGAGAGAATTAAGGAGCTTGCCTGTCAGTGCCTGATTATTTATATCAGGCGCTGACAGAATGAAAGAAAACGGTTAAAGCTTATCCTAGTGCTTTAACCAGCTCATCCATATTGGATTTAGCATCACCAAACAACATGCGAGTATTTTCCTTGTGGAACAATGGATTTTCAACACCCGCGTATCCTGTTGCCATACTACGCTTGAGTACAACACAAAGTTTACTCTTCCAGACTTCCAGTACAGGCATGCCTGAGATCGGGCTACCCGGATCTTCCAGCGCGGCAGGATTAACCGTGTCATTCGCGCCTATAACCAAAGTCACATCAATATTCGGGAAATCATCGTTTACCTCTTCCATTTCGAATACCACATCGTAAGGGACCTTGGCTTCTGCCAGTAACACATTCATATGACCCGGCATACGACCCGCTACAGGATGTATACCAAAAATCACATTCACCCCTTTTCTCATCAGGATACTGGTCACCTCAGAAACTGCGCGTTGTGCCTGTGCCATCGCCATACCATAACCAGGCACAATCATCACCTTTTTAGCCGTGCTTAACTGTTGTGCTACCTCTTCCACCGAGGTAGCAATAACCTCACCGGCGGCTTCGCCAGAAGCAGTGCTCTTGCTGGTGGTAGTACCGAAGCCACCTGCGATAACGCTAAAGAAATTTCGGTTCATAGCGCGACACATGATGTAACTCAGAATGGCACCACTACTACCAACCAGAGCACCAGTCACAATCAGTAGATCATTCGCCAGCATAAATCCAGTAGCCGCAGCAGCCCATCCGGAATAACTATTCAACATGGAAATAACAACCGGCATATCGGCACCACCGATGGCAATAACCATATGCACACCAAATACCAGTGCAATAACGGTCATGATGATTAATGGCGTATAGGCATCAGCCAGCGCATCAGCCTGCAGAAACTGGTAGCCATAAAAAATCGCAACCAGAAACATAATGAGATTTAGCGTATGACGGGCAGGTAATAACACAGGGCGCGAACTGATCATCGCACTCAACTTTCCAAAGGCAATAACCGAACCGGAAAACGTCATAGCACCGATATAGATACCCAGATAAACCTCTACATCATGAATCACCTTCTCAGCACCCTGAAAATGCATCTCCGGATCCAGATAAGTGGCGTAGCCGACAGTGACCGCCGCCAGACCAACCAGGCTATGCAGCAGGGCAACCAGCTGTGGCATCTGTGTCATCCTGACCTTCTTCGCTAGCACAAAGCCCAGAATAGCACCGGGTAACATACAGATAATAACTATCCAGTAGTTGCTGACTGCATCGCTGAATACGGTAGCAATAATCGCCAGTGCCATACCCAGCATGCCAAATAAATTACCACGACGGGCATTCTCGTTACTGCTTAATCCACCCAGAGCCAGAATAAAAAGGATAGAGGCAGCCAAATAGATCGAATTGATTAAACCTGATGACATGACTTACTCTCCAAACATTTTCAGCATACGCTGAGTGACTGCAAAACCACCGACAATATTTATCGTGGCTACTAGAATAGCCAGCGCCGATAGCAACATAATCAAACTACTCTGTGATGAAACCTGAATCAGGGCACCGATAATAATGATGCTACTGATTGCATTGGTAACACTCATCAAAGGCGTATGCAGTGAAGGTGTAACATTCCATATCACCATGTAACCGATAAAACAGGACAATACAAAAACAGTAAAATGCCCCATGAAAGAAGGCGGTGCATAGGCACCCATAGCGAATAACAATAATCCAGCCAGCCCCATAGGCATCAGCTGTTTAACGACCTGCATAAGCACCGAGGATTCTTTATGTGGCGCAGGTTCTACATTGGCTTCTGCCACCGGCTGTTCACTGTAACCAGGTTGACGAGCCGCGACTTCTACCGGTGGTGCTGGCCAGGTGATTTCACCATCTTTAACCACCGTGGCACCACGAATGACCACATCTTCAAAATCCAGCGCCAGAGGAGCATTAACATCTTTAACCAGCTCATCCATCATATTCAGCAGATTGGATGCATATAGCTGACTGGCCTGAGCAGGCAGACGACTAGGCAGATCAGTATAACCAATCAATGTAACCCCATTCTTAGATACCACGCGATGCGGTACCGTCAATTCACAGTTGCCTCCCTGCTCAGCTGCCAGATCGACGATAACACTACCCTGCTTCATCGACTTAACCATTTCAGCAGTGATTAACTTAGGTGCTGGCTTACCGGGGATTAACGCGGTGGTGATAATAATATCGACATCTTTAGCCTGCTCGGCAAACAATGCCATTTCAGCATCGATGAATTCCTGACTCATCTGCTTGGCATAACCACCGGCACCAGAACCATCTTCTTCAAAATCCAGTTCCAGAAATTCTGCATCCATACTCAGAATCTGATCCTTAACCTCTGGACGTGTATCAAAAGCACGTACGATAGCACCTAAAGATTTTGCAGTACCGATGGCTGCCAGACCGGCGACACCAGCCCCGATGACCATTACCTTGGCAGGAGGCACCTTACCCGCAGCAGTAATCTGACCAGTAAAAAAACGGCCAAAATGATTGGATGCCTCAATAACCGCACGATAGCCGGCAATATTCGCCATTGAACTGAGCGCATCCAGTTTTTGTGCACGAGAGATACGTGGCACAGCATCCACCGACATGGCATTTATGCCTTTGTCGGCCAATGCTTTAAGCATCTCAGCACTTTGTGCTGGCCACAGGAAACAAATCAGTAATGAACCTTTCGGTATCAAATTTAACTCATTGACTCCCGTTTCAGGATGCTTCTGCGGCGCACGCACCTTTAAAATGATATCCGCATTGGCGTATAAATCTTTCGCCTCTGCAACAATCTCAACACCTACCTCACGAAAAGCCTTATCAGAAAAGCTGGCCGCCATTCCGGCCTGACTTTCGACTGCTACGGTAAAACCTTTTTTGATAAGCTTTTCTGCAATATCCGGAGTTGTGGCAACGCGTTTCTCGCCTGCCTGGATCTCTTTTGGAATAACTATCCTCATTTAATACCCCTTATTATTTATCCTGTACTTATAATATGTAACCTTCAGCATTACGGAAGGCCGCTAGAACCCCACAGAACCTAACTTGAAAAAATTCTGTTGAAACTACTAAAGAGACTATCGTTGAGAGTTCCTTCGGCGTTTTTGGGCTTTATTTCCCATAAAATGGCCGAGTATATTAATATTCTCTTATACAGATTACCAGCCCAATCAACTACAAAATTTGTCACACAAATTCTGATACAGGCTAATATCGCTCAGGAAAAGCACTACAGAATAAAGAATGCTATGGCTGACTGGAAATTTAGTTGAAGCCCAGGCAATGACGCAGCCAATGGCTGGATAATCCCGCACTCTGGCATTTGTACTCATCCGTCAACAATGACGATAGTTCAAAATAAATGGCAGAAATCATTTCCAGCTAAACTCAGCACTAAGGGTAGAACAGTTGGTGACGGAGATTGACGCATCATCAATATAGATTTGCTGTTTAGCTGAAACAGGGTAGGTTAAATAGCTTGAGCATGCTGCACTTTGCCCAGTGCCAACGACCACTTTTATCCCCGGCTTAAGCGTACAGCTAACCAATTTATCCAGTGGTGACCACTGATAACAGATTTCATATTCAGCGCGATATTTGGCAACTTCACCAGAGGGCTGCTGGAATGCCCACCATTTGCCAAACTTGCTACCAGGGTTAGTGCTATTCCATGCTCGAAATAGAGTCACCTGAGCACCTTTCCTGCTTTTATAAACCTGTCCCATGCACAGCTTGCCGTTATCAGGAGCACCCAATGACTCACTCAAAAGTTGCACATCGTCAACGGCCTCAAACTGACTGGCAAGATACTCAGGAAGTTTTGAACTGCCCAGGCACTGCTGCTTCGTGTTGGTGATTTGAGCCTCTTGCTCAACCCGATAACTCGTACAACCAAAAAGAGAAAGTATCAACAGACCCGTTAATAGCTGTTTAAACATATTTATTAGCTTGCTTCATTTATTCAACCGCTTATAACCATTCACTAATCTTTTCATAAAAGATAATTATCATGAAATCAGGCCCGGCTAATTTCGAAAACCCGTTCCGAAGGCAGACGAACTAGAGTGATATCGATTATCGTAGTTCGAAAACTTTGTATCAGCGCTTTGATATCATCCGAGCTGAGGTGCAAATTCATAGGTACATAGCTGATATCATTTGATTCGGCTTCGAGCCCGGTAATTTCCACATCCATTTCAGCAATATCTGACAACCGATCTTTCCAGACTTTTTTAGCCTTATCGAATTTCTGCGTTCTCAGGTAAAAGGTTGTCGATCCCTTATCTTTTTCATGTGTATGCTGGTCTTCTATCATCTTCTCCAGCCTGGGCTGATCATTATTTTTCGGCTTTGAATTAAAACGCACATCGAAATCTTGTATGGCTTTTCCAAACTGATCTTTAAGGCGAAAAATAAGTTGCGCATGGCCTTCATACTGCTGCTGTTTATCCCACTCAAAAATATTTGACCTTAATTTTGCGGCACGTTCGAAGGTCTTATCCATTGCTCTCTGGTATTGCTCTGCAGTCTTTTGATAATAGCTGATACCAGGTTTGGTATTCAGCCCCTGTTTGATAAGTCGCATCACCGCAGTACGGTTTTTAGTTCCGCTCACGATACCTATATCAGAACCAAAATGAGCAGTTTCATAAGCCACGCTAAAAGGCACCTGCGCTCGTTTCTGGCATAAACCGCTCAGGTCGTAGTCGTAATTCATATCTTGAAACTGTATATCATTCAGGCGCTTGTTGATCAGCGTATTCAAGGCCCTCACTCCCAGCCTGAAAGCACGAGGTTTCGGCTTCACTGAGATGTAGTTGAAGTTCAGGTTACCCGCACTGGTTCTTACAGTATTATCCGCAGAGTCTTCCTTGACGTATCGAATGGGTATGGGGCGTAAAATACTCAGGGTTTGTGAACCGATGATGCAAAATTCCTGGACCTGATAATCGTTCAACATATCGTTGCCCGGTTGTAAAAAATGCAGGTGCATATCCAGAGTTTTCCATGAACCAAACTCAAGTTCGTGTAAAACCTGAGTACCACGACCTGTGCCAGTAAATATAAGCCTGCCCCAACGTGACAACTGACCTTTACCGATATGCGCAAGACCACTGCCAAAATTAGCACCTGCCAGGTGAATGAGGTTATTGATGGGTGATGGTTTACTGCTAAATTTTCTAATCCAGTTGCGCACCACCAATGCACCGGTACTGTGAATAATGGCATGGAAGCCATTATTCAGTAGATCTTGATGATCGGCCTTAAGCGCCCTGTCCATAGCAAAGCTGACATCGTCTAGAGTGACACCATCGTTGAGCGATATCCAGCGGCTTAGGTTGATCTCTTTAATATTATTCCTGCCATAAAGTTTGCGTAACTCTGCGGGCAAAGAGCCATAGATATCTTTTACTTTGCTATCTTTGCCTTCTGAAGAATAACCGTGAATTAAGAGTATCGGATCCATGCTATCTCCTTAGGGCCAGTTAACAGGCCCTCGTATTATTGTTGAGTGTTGATAGTAGCCTTGGAAACCTGCAGGTTTTTCCTTATACGGGACAAAATATACTCCTGTTTGCTCCGATCTGGTACCCCTGGAGGGTAGCACTTCGCCTGTAAGAAAGGGGGGACTGCGAAAAAATAACAAATAAACCCGAAGTCTGAATGCAGCGCTTTAAGCGAATCATCTGTCAAAAATTACCGCTTAAAGATGTCTTTAGCCCCCTTAAGACACCTCTGATCAATTTGCTTACATCAAACCACATTAGCAGTTAAGCACATATCAATAAGCTTAATTTAATAAACACTTATACCACCACATCGATAGATTATTTCTACCTTTTTAAATTTGTATTCGTTTTTTACTACCACCAAAGGTAGCCTTTTTTAGCATAATAAATATCTATCGATATATTAGATTGACATTAGTTTTTGCCTGTGAGTAATATCAAACACAATAACAATAAAAAATATAGTGAATTAATATAATTTGTAGTGAAAAAAATATAATTATGAGGAATAAAAATGGGGATTACACTAAAACACGGATTAAGGCTTGCAATGATATCCGTAATTTTCACTCTTACTTTTATTAAACCCGCACAGGCCGTTCCAGCCTTTGCAAGACAAATGGGAACAACCTGCGCCGCCTGCCATTTTCAAAACTTTCCTGCTTTAAATACATTTGGACGAATATTTCGCTCTAACGGTTATACCATGCAGGGTGCACAAACTATGATTCAGGGTGAGGGACTGTCATTACCATCCACGTTGAATACCGCTTTAATCACCAAGCTTCGCTACCAGGATAAGAAATCCAATGATCGAGGAGAGGTTCAATGGCCCGATGAAGCAGGATTATTAATAGGTGGTCGCGCAGCAGAAAAAATCGGTTTTTTAATCGAGTTAGGTCAGGGCCCGACACCCGTCGATGTTGATCCTGCCACAGGTTCAGGCGACACACATGGAATTTTTCTATCGAGTAAGGTGCATTTTATGGCCGGCGATAACTTTGCCATCATTCCGTTTTCTACTGATGGCCTGGGTGTAGGGTATGGCTATGAGATGCTTAACACGGGTGCTCAACGCTCTCAACGCCCTATCGAAAATCGTAAAGGATATAGCGCTGGACAGGCCCTCGGTACCGCTTCCGGTGGGGCAACTGGTATCGCTGTCGTATATAAGACTTCAGATTTATTTGTAAACTACTCTCACTGGTCTCCGACCTGGGGTAATGTTAACGCAGACATCTTTGGTGGCCTGGCACATTATTTAAGAGTGGGCTATATGCCAAATCTTGGGGGCTGGGATACTGGGTTTGGACTTAGCGCCATGTCAGGAAGTGTTAAATCAGGCGCGAATAACCCGGCAACTGAAACCTTTGTTGATAGCTTGGGGATAGATGCTCAGGCGCAGGGGTTTGTGGGTGACATGACGTTAGGTATCTATGCCAGCTATAGTGTGGCACCAAAAGGTACCGCAGACGAGCCCAATTTCTACAATACAAGTACCACAGATGACGCATCCTCTTTTGGGCTGCTTACCAAGTTGGGTATTAGCTCAAAAGTATCTGCCTATCTAGCCTATGCAACCCTGGATAAAAATGGAACGAGTAATTCCTCAAATACTGTAGGTGTTCAATACACGCCGGCTCAAAATATAAAACTGGAAGCATTTACAGTCAGCGAGTTCAACAGTGATGACGACTATTCAATGCTTATGCTTTTTGCTGGATTCTAAAAAAAAAACAGATTCAAGGAATTATTAAATTTGAGTTGGTGATGATATCTACCTCAGCAATTCACAGACGAGGATAAAAATATGAAAAAAACAATAACATATAAGCTTGCTGCGATATTAACGGCAGGCCTGCTAAGCTCGTTCAATGCGCTGGCAGACTTTTCAAAAAGCTTCGAAGGCTATGGACTATACAAAACCCATTGCGTCATATGTCATGGGGCAGATGGAACCGGAAATGGTCTACTGGCTGACAGACTGGAAACCAGACCCGCCGATTTAACTTCCCCATCACTGGCTGAAAAACGAGACCATGAGATTTTTCAGATTATTGAAGGCACCGCACCTCATGGCAGGGTTTCAGAAAACATGCCTCAATGGGGACATGCCCTCCCTTACAACCACATTGACTCTCTAGTCTATTACGTGCGATACCTGAACAGAACAAAATACCCAACCACAGGTAATCCAGTTGGAGGAAAGCAGGTGTATGACGCTTATTGTACCGACTGTCATGGCACAGATGGTAAAGGCGGAGGAACACTGGCAAAGGTCTATCATATGAAACCGGCTGATCACACCAACCCTATTGAAATGAACAGGATGAACAATAAGGAACTCAAGGATTACATCAGTACTGGCGAAGATACTACGCTCATGCCCGGCTGGAAAGATGAACTGAATGACAAGCAGATAGACGATGTTGTCAGCTATATACGTTTACTTTCTGCCAATGGCAAAGATTAACTCCGGCTATAAAAGTGACTAGAGATCCTGAAGAATTCTTTGCCGGTGTTTCTCAAACTCACTATCACTAATTAAATTTTCATCTCTAAGCGCCTGCAATTGTTGCAGGCGTTTTTTTATGGAGATAGTCGAAGACTCCGTCATAACAGTGGATGACTGAATACCCTGCTCACAATTTAATTTTAAAGCTAGCCCCTGGCTGATCATTGCAGCATTAACCATAAGTGATTTATCTTCACAGCCTTCATGCTTCAGGGTGATACGCCCATAGTCTTCAACCCGGTCAGCCGGAAAAGTCACAGGAAAAAACAGCCTGGTATTTATTTTAGTGGGAGTGATCCCCTGTTCTTTCTGCATCACAAAAACTGAGGCTCCTGCTGGTATTGTCGAGACCGATAAATACTCATTATTATGCGAAAACAGAGCATTGCCACTACAGGCTGAAAGCAAAACAGTTATGGCGACGGGAATTATGGCTCTAGTATTCATACTCATTTTTGACCCTTTATAACATTAATCTGTAGTTAACAGCGAAACACATGCCTCAGCCAGGTAATTCCTGAACCTGTTTCAATGAAACCGATATATTCAGACAACACCTTCTCTATATAACTGGATATCTGTACAAGCTCACACCATATGGGCCAATTACAGGCAACATGTTATCTGAGGTTTTAACCTAAAAAAGCTCAATTGAAAAGCTTTAAGCTTAAATCATTGCTTAATACCAATAGAGCCGATACTCTAAATCAAACTTAATAGATAACTGAGGAAAAGTTGAATCCATTTTGCAAAGCACAGTCAACTCTTAGTTAATCTTTTGGGCAAAGTTACAGATGTATATTAGACAGCCTGTTACAATATATAAAACGGACACTAGAAATAATCAAAACTGGGGCCTGTTAACAGGCCCCAGCAGGGAAACCATGAATAATAATTCTTTATATAAGCCACCCACAGCCGATCTGAAAACAACTCAGGAACTACCTGAAAACTACAGCAACAGTGCTTTAAGCGCCTCCAGACTTAAACTGTTTGGGTGGCTATTTGTTTTTCAGTTAATCATGTCGATAACTATGGCAGGGTTCGAGTCCGTGAGCGGAATGATAGAGGCCCTTAATCCGTACGAAAATATTATTCAGATACTATCCCTGTCAGGTACATTCCTGTGGGCTTTCCTGATGATCATGTTCAGAAAATTCCTTAACCTTAGGTTTGATTTTTATGACGTAGATTTACTCATAAATATCTTGATCTTCATATCTATACTGATAGGGACCATTCCTTTTGCCTCGTTAGACGTAGAAGTTATTAGGGGGTTTAAACTCGAAGATTTAATCGTTTTCCCTTTATTTCTACCTTATGGCCTGGTGACTTTCCTTACTGGGAAACGCCTGTTAACTATAGCGGATCGATTTCCTTACCTGAAAGGATTCTCGTGGTTAAGTATGGTATCCGGTATATTGTCAGCAACTATCGTATTACTGGTATTATCGATCCCTCTATATATCGTGATGGACCTGTTTATAACCCTGATATTTTTTGAAGCTGCTCGTGAACGCCGCGAGTGGCAGGCTGCTCAATAGAGCCGTCTAAAAATAATTCTTTAAACCGAGCAACAAAAATAGATAGCGCCGAATTCGAGGCTATCTATCCTCATCAATTTTACTAAAGTTGAAAAATGCTTTAACGCTTAATCATTAATAATCAGCTGTCTTATATATTACTGATTGCAGGTATTGTGACTGCAGCAACAATTCCAATCAAAGAAATGATAGGGAAAAACAACCCAAGGATTTTCACCCCCATAGGATTTTCATTAGGAGCAGCGCCATAATCATTGACACCATCGGTACCCGCCCCAAAAACCATATACAGCGTGAGTAACAGATTAGCTACCGGTACAATAAACAACAGCATCCACCAACCGCTACGATTCAAATCATTCATCCTGCGCTTACCAAACGTAAAGACTATTACCAGCAGAGCAATATAGACTACAGCCATAATAATCATCGCAAACACTGGCATGTCCGATGCGCCTGCAGCCAAGCCTCCAACGAGAGCCATAATGGGGATAGCTATAGCGGCAGTCACTAAATAGACGCCGGTAATATAGGCCAGATAACGTAAGCGTCCGATACGTCCGCTAAAGCTAAAGACATTGGGCTGGTAGGTTTCATCCATATCAACAGCCAGAGATGCATCGGGGGTAGTATAGGGGTTTTGATCAGTCATAAAAGACTCCTTGTTTTGTTAAAATTTCCGAATATTTTTTCGATTGCGCTCAAAAAAATACAGCCCATATTTAAAATCTTCCAACTACAGGAAGATAGCAAAAGACTGCATGTTTTGCTTAGAATATTCCGCTTCTTTTTAGCGCCATATATTCCGTCACCAAAGCCGAATGCATGGTCGAAGGCAAGGTATCGATCACAATCACATTATCGGATCTTAGCTCGGTTAGCATGGCTGCCTGTTTTTGTTGATGGTTAACCGCACCGCAAAAGCTTAAGGCATCACCCAGGGATATGACTTCCATTTCCTGTGCATCACGGATTACCTGCTGGCGCATACTAGCCACTATGACCAGATGATGGCGCGACAATAGGCGCACGGCCTGAGTCAAATCATCTTTATCTTCAGGCTCTAGCGAAGAGATTAATATAACCAGAGACCTTTTACTGTGCCTACTAATCAATTGCTGACTGACGTCAATAAAATCGCTGGTTTCGATTGAACTATCCAGGTCATAGATTTGTTCCAGTAGCTGAGTGATTTGACCTCGGCCTTTAACCGGAGGAATCCATCGAGCCTGTCCGGCAAAACTCAACAGCCCAACACCATCACCCTGACGCAACGCGATAAATGCTGATAGCAGTAATGCATTCAGAGCATGATCAAAATGACTGATATCACCCTCTCTTGCGCGCATGCGCCGCCCACAATCGAGCATAAAAATAATCTGCTGATCTTTTTCTTCCTGATATTCTCGTGAGATAGGACGATGAAATCTCGAGCTTGCGCGCCAGTCAATCTGGCGTAAGGAATCACCCTCACGAAAATCCCTTAACTGACGAAAATCAGTGCCCTCACCACGGCGCTGATTCAGGTGAACACCGAGATCTGTATACAGTTGTTCACTATTAATCACCGATGAACTAAACAGTGGTTTGTAATTGGGATACACCTTGCTTTGTTGCGGCTGCGCATAATAGAAATTCTTTTCCCAAAACTGCATACGCGAGATAACCCGGCAACACACCTTTGAGAATTCGGCAGGTCCGCGTCGAATAGCAGTGACATAATATCGCACATCAGCGAATTCACCTGGCTTGATATCCAGCTTCACGGGTAGGCCCTGAATCTGCAATTGTGCAGGCGGGCTATCACTGACTGCCAGTTGAATAGGATGCCCCGATTGATTGCTAACACGCAGCTTAACCGCCTGCTTTACCCCAAGCGCCAGATGCGATTCCAGACTGCGCTCCACCGTTAACTGAGGGGGAATACGTAGCGCAAGGGAATCTATCAGACTGATAACTATCAGCAGCATGAAGTAGCCCCAGAAAACAAACCCTAGCTCAGCAGCAAATGGCCACTGCAGGATATTAGCTATTACGCTAAACAGTGCAATCACCAGCCACAACAGGGCTAGCTTAATCAGCTTGACGGCAGGTCTCATGAACGTGGTGCATTAACCTTTTCAATCAAACTGCACAGTACTTCATCAGCTTTCAAACCGTCAATTTCCACTTCAGGAGAAAGTATGACGCGGTGTCGCAGCACTGGTAGTGCGATAGATTTAACATCATCAGGGGTAACAAAATTATTGCCATGGATGAGCGCTAAAGCCTTGGCGCAGCGTAATAATGCAATACTCGCGCGCGGCCCGGCACCATGACGCAATAGCGTAGTTGTCCGTGTCTCTCGCACCAGATTAACAGCATACTCGGCTACCCGTTGATCAATTTCTATCTGGCTACAATACTGCTGAGCAGTCACCATATCTATCAGGCTGGCATTTTTGACTTCCTCTCCGGCAATGGACTTCGCCGCATAGCGTGTTGCCAGCATCACCTCGTTATCAAGTGCGGGATAGTCGATTTTTATCTTGATAATAAAACGATCCAGCTCTGCCTCGGGCAAAGCATAAGTACCTTCCTGCTCGATAGGATTTTGTGTGGCCAACACCATAAAGGGATGATCTATCGGCATAGATTGACCATCCAGAGTAACCTGATATTCCTGCATCACTTCCAGCAACGAGGCCTGAGTTTTAGCAGGTGCTCGGTTTATTTCATCGGCCAGTAACAGGTTGGTGAATATAGGCCCACGTTTAAGCACAAACTTACTCTTTGCCATATCAAACATCACATGCCCGGTGACATCACCAGGCATCAGGTCAGGGGTAAATTGTATTCGTTTAAAAGCGGCGCCTATACCTGATGCAAATGCCTGCACCAGCAGGGTTTTACCCAGACCAGGTACACCCTCTATCAGCACATGCCCCCCTGCCAGCATTGCAATCAATACCTGATCAACGACATTCGACTGTCCGATTATTCTCTGATTAACATGCTCCTTTAGCGCAGCCAGTGAGGCAGAGATTGTTTCCAGAGAAGCGCTTGTATCATTCATAATAATTTCTCGATTTGTTTTAATAATCGCACCGTCTGTACGAATGTTATTTCATTGTGCTGTGTTGAATTAAATGCCTTTTCTACTGTTGCAATATCTAGCCCACAGTGCTGGCTGATAAGCTGCAATTTATCGCCCACTGCACTACTTCGGTTAATCGCAGGATAAGCGAGTGCGGCGCGACGCATCACTTTATGGCGCAACGGTGTTAATAGATGTTCGCTCGCTTTTCGATGCCATAAGTAGTTAGCGGTAGCGGAAAAATGCACAGCCAAAGAGCGCGCAGTCACCAGATTACTAACCTCTATGCGTCCAAAACGATGGCTCAGGTGCCAGAGTAACAACGTGATCAGCACAGCCAGAGCTATCAGAAATTCACTTGCTTTATCAACGGCGAGAGCCCATAGACTCGGCCTGTGCAACGGCTTGAAAAGAGCGACATCACCCTCCTTGGTAATCAGCTTCCACAGTAGAAAAGCATGGTCAAACTGATGAATGCGCCGGGATGTCCAGATAGTAGGATCAGATAGTATGGTTAACAGCCCATCACCGACGTCAAACTGCATCATATGAACCCCATGTTCAGATGAACTCCAGCTAAAAGGCCGGGAATCCAGTTCATCCTCCGGATCACTGTTAAAAGCGGGATGGGTTAAAACCTTTTGCGCATTAAAGGCAATTTCCAGTACGCCAGTCTCTCCACCAAAATCTACTTCAGTCATCAGACCATCATCAGCAAACGACTGGGCAATTTCTTCAGGTGTCATACCCTGATCAATTTTTTCATTATATTCGCGCATTAGATCGCTTAAGGACTGATCCTTATTATTGTTGCTTTCTCCATCAGCCGTATCCTCATCAGACTGTTCTTCCTGATACCACTCCACCCCTACATCGAACCTGTCCAGCAACAGATCATCGTCCCGTGATACAGCACTGGCCGCAACAATCAGATTACCTCCCTGCTCCAGCCACGCCAGCACCTTTTCCAGCTGGCGTGGATTTGCCACCTGATTCACATCGGTAATCACTACCGTGCTCACGCCTTCCAGCTGATCCAGCGTCAACAGGCTTTCTGCCTGTTTCACCTCAATACCTGCCTGTTGTAGAAAATACTGGGCGGCCAGATAGGGATTGCTTATAGCCTCGGATGACCAGGGCGTTTTCTCATTTTCCTGATAAAACTCGATATTGGAATAAATCAGCCACGCCAACACTGCAACAAGGCCAAACAGCAGCAGGGCTTTCACATGCAGATTAATCGATGGCATTCGACATCTCCTGGGCCCAGGTTTTGCACAGTGCCTCAATCAACTGTGTGCTTGGTAGCCGGTGTCCATAAGCCAGGTAACACCAGGCATCAGTGATTTGCTCAAAGTACTGGCTCAGGGACTGTACGCCCTTTTTTTTAACCAGCGCAGCACATTCCGCTTCGGTATGGCTGGGCTTGAAGGTCAACTCATACTGCTCGATCAGATGCGACAATGCTGCTCGGTACAGTAGCCCTAGTGATTCTCGATGCTGGCTGCTATTCCATAGCTGCATCACCTGGCTCGGCACATCATCGGGCAGGCTTTCCGGGGTTACATCAAGACCAAACATAACCTCCGGTTTATTGATACCAGGTTTTACCGATTTCAGGCTTGAGAGAGGGCCGCGATAGCGGTACAACAGATAGCCCAGCAGACAAACAAACACCACGATAAGAATGATCTTGATCCAGGCAGCTGGAGAAAATAATCGATCAGCATGATCGCTGTTTGCAGACCAGTCAAAGTTGGCTATAAACCAGTCGACCAGATCAATAAGCCACTGCGGAATCTTATCCTTATTTTCTTCAACCACGTTTTTAAAGCGCCATTTTTCTACGGTTACCTCGCGCCCAAAATCCTCTCCCTTGAGGATTTCATTAATGCTCTCGCTGGCAGTTTGCCGATCATAAGCATCCACCGCATAACTGCTGGAAGGTAGTCCCGACAGTAGCAGACTCAACAGTATGGCTACAAACATCAGCCCATTTAATTTGGCCGTTGAGCGCTGTTTACGAGCCACCAGATTGCGAAAAGTAATCTCTATGTCCCAGGCTTCCAGCTCGATACGACGATTCAGATAAAGTGCAAACCCTGCTATTGAATAAAATGGCATCACTGCGAAGATCGCGATAAATGCGCACAGTGTATACAGCCATTTCCCGACCAGGGTTAATTGACTGGCAGTGTCATATATTTCCAGCCCGAAATCGTCAGGCACAAAAAACAGCAGGCCTAAAAACAGGCCAAAGCAAACAATCAGTTCGAACATAAAGCAGATAAGCTGATTACTAAACGCTATGTCGATGCTTTTGCCGTGTAATACAGCAAGACGTTGCTTACGCGGCTTGCCCTTTAACCCTTCAAGCACAGTAACCGGAGCGCTGAAAGCACGTTGTAATGAAAACCTGCGCCATAGCAGCCAGGCCAGCACATCGTTAAAATAAACCGATTTAATCTTCGCCAGTACCCCATACAGCGTTATCTGTTCACCGAAGATTCTCCGACTACTGAAATAAAGCGGTAATCGTTCCCAGAAAGGTTTTAACCACCAGATAATGAAAAGCGCAATAAAGGGCCTGTCAAAAAAGATAATTGATAACGGAATAAATACCATCAGCGCAGGCAACAACCCACACAACAGCAGCGTCACCCACCAGGCACGCGCCATCAAAAATCCCAGATCTAGCGCCTGCCAGCCCGATCTTACATTGGCCTCTATTTCTAACTTATCTAGATTCAAAGCGTTTACCCGACAGACAGTAGAGGATTACCAGTAACCAGAAAAAACCGCCCACGCTATATTTCACGGCGATGGGTATGGTGCTACTTGAAGACCAGAAGGCTTCCAAAAAAGCGGCAATCACCAGCATCAGGATAACGCCATACAATAAGGGGATAACCTCTACCCCTGCACTACGTAAGGCGCTCACTCTAGAAAAAGTACCGGGGTTGATAATTGAATAGCCCAGCCTGAGGCCTGCAGCACCACTGAACACGATAGCGGTTAATTCAAAAGCGCCATGACCGACGACAAAGGGGTAAAAGGTATCGATGAAATCCAGCCGTGTCAGATGCCCTGCCACGCTGCCGATATGTAACCCATTATAAAAAAGTACCAATAGAGTCCCAACCCCCGCCAGTAAACCACCAGCAAAACAGCGAAAGGCAATGCTAATATTATTCAGGATATAAAACCCAAACATATAGATATCGGTATCGGACTCGCGTTCACGCCCCAGCTTACTCGCCGAGGCATCATACATCTGTTCTAAATGTCGTACGTCCTGGGCATCCATGATGCTATATACTGCCGCATCATCCAGATAAACCCAGAGCCCGGCGATCAGGCCCGGTAAAATAAACACCAGCAAGGATGCCATGATAAAAAAGCGCTGCTGGTAGATGACATGAGGGAACTGGCGTATCAAAAAAGAAAACAGGTTCAACCGTCCGCCCTTCTGGTAACGATACAGTTCACGATATAAACGCAACACCAGCTTATTTAAGCGCTCAACCAAGGCCGCATCATACAAGCGCTGCTTGGCAAGAGAGAGATGCTGACACAGCAGCATATAGTGATCAGAAAGCAGGATACTGTTGTGCTCGCTGGCTGGTTTATCCAGTGAGTTTTCAATCGCTTGCCAGGTTTGCTGATGCTGTTTTTCAAACGACTGCTGCTTCATGCTAAAAACCGTAATTGAATTGCGTTCAGGCTCATCTCACCCCCAGGAACCAGGCACCGATACGATGCAACTGACTGACCTTATCGTCATCCTTCTTATTATGCGTTATACCATCCAGAATACTGGCGAGCTCCTGCTGGCGCGGAGTAGACAGTTGCTGGCTTCTGTGTAAGAAATCGACTATAGCGGTTTGCTCGTTGCGCAGCAGAACTGTGGGTGGGGCCAGAGGCCGGATATCATTAATGCTGGCAGGCCTTGCGGTTTCCTTTACGCTAATCACCAAAGTGCCAGCAGCCAGATCGCCCAGGCGTTGAAAGCGACCATTGGAAACCATAGTGACTAACCCGGCCAGATAACAGAAAGGCAGGAAGTCGACACTACGCAACAAATTTCTCAGCATCGATGTACCGAAGCTAACCGGAGTCAGGTCATCGTGTACCACACTGATACCCATCATCTTTTTGCCTGGAGTCTGGCCGCGTCTGAACACCTCAAAAACCACGGGATAAAACCACTCGATTAGAAACAGGGTGATATACCAGAAACCAGTACCGACTCTGCCGAAAGGAATCATCACCAGAGCCAGTATAAATAAAATAATACCGCGGATCGCAAGGTCGACTACAAACGCGAGAAAGCGCGGGATAGGACCGACCAGTTGCGCTTCAAGCTCTATGCCCCCGGGTATCTCTGCCCGGTAGTTAGTATCTAACAACGAGAGACTCTCTTATTCCGCCAGCGTATGAGCTTCAGCGCCAAATAGCTTGATATGAACCATAGACATGGTAAGAACCGACCAGGGGATGACCCAGATATAGGCGATACCGAGGGTAAAAATCGACAGTGTATTAAGAAGCAGAATAATCAGCATCAATCCAAATACTGGAAACCATTTGTGGGTCAGGGCCTTACGCGAAACCTCCAGAGCCTGCCAGGGAGACATGTTTTTCTCAACAATCAGCGGTAAGGCATACGTGTACGACACCATTAAGTAGATACCCGGAAGCACCAATAATAATAGACCTAATATAATCAAAGGGATCATCATGATATAGCATAAAATCAATGCTGGAAGCTTATGGAAGTACTGAAATACCGAGCTAACAGAGCTCGGTTTATTGGCTGCATGCCGAATCCCCATCAGATGAATTGCAATGAACATTGGCATGGTTGCAATACTGGCAACCATCTGCAACAGTTGGGCAATGAAATCGGCGCTAGTCTTATCTACACCCAGGCTAGTCACAACCATGGCAATGGGAACAACGAGTAAACTGGCAATAATAGCGGCGATAAAATATAGCAGGAATGAAAGATGACAGAGTGTCTTAAAGCCTTTCAGGTTTTTCCAGGCCTCACCCAGAGTACCTGTCATACTGATTTCAATATTTCCGGCCATAGCCTGTTCAGGAGAACCGCCGATACGCTCACCAGATGAGGTATTATCAAGATCAGATTGGGGGGTTGCATAGATATTGTTCATACAAAACTCCATGTATTTATTTAAATGCCATTGCCCGCGCATCCTATAATAATTTCACTGCGATATACAAGCATGATTTTGGACCGGGTGTGTGGGTATATTAACATTATCGCTAATCAGTAAAAGAGCCCTTTTGCTATATCATCACCTTAGCTATCGCCAGAATGTCCCTAACTTAATGCCTGCTTGATCTTCTCAACATCCAGATTCTCAACCAGAGTGAGAAGTTCCGGGTATATCCTGCCATGATATCCATAACCTCCATTCTTCAACTCGTCTATTGCCCGTGCTTTGGACCAGTGGTTGAAAATGATTCGGTAAGCGGCAATGGTAACACCGGTTCTATCTGAGCCATGCCAGCAATGTATTAATATCGGACCTTTTCTATTGTTAATAATCTGCATCGCCTGGATGATCTGAGCTTCTGTGATGGCACCCGTATGCATTTTAATTCTATGCAGAGTGAAATTTTCTGCACCAATCTCATTGTTATCGCTGTGATACTCCCTCAAATTAAGCACTTCCTGAACCCCAAGGGCCTTCAGGTTTTCGATATCATCATCGTCAGGTTGCTCTGATCGATAAACACCCTTGTCAACCTGATACAGGTTATCAAGGCCCGTTCCTATGATCGGTTTGCCCCAGCTGTCAGGTCTGAGCCGAGGCTCAGCATAAGCGCTAGTAGTGGCAATGAGTAAAAGAATTAGCAGATATTTTGTCATTAAATTATCCATTTAAAAAGATTCAGGGTATGTGCCCGATCAAGCTTTAGCAACATTTAGCATGATGAAAAGCCCATGCTTCAGGTAAAATCATTTTTTACTTTTGGAACTGTACTGAGATTTCTCTATTCAGCCCTATGAACTTTTAATTAATTTACCGTGAATTCTGAACAAGTTCTTTATCAGCCAATCAGCTGGCAGAAAATCATTCAACTTGCGCGTAGCCATAAAAAGAATCTAATCATGGCGCATATCATAGCGATTTTCGCCGCTATGATTCTGGTGCCGGTACCAATGCTGATGCCATTGCTGGTGGATGAGGTTCTGCTAAATAAGCCCGGCATCATTATAGCTGTACAAAAGATTATATTCCCCGAATCCTGGCATGGCCCTGCGTTATTTATCATCAGCATCATGCTATTCACTATTTTGCTACGCTTGATTGGTACCGGCTTATCGGTATGGCAAACACGCGAATTCACCCTGGTTTCAAAAGATATCACTTACCAGTTACGTAAGAATCTATTACATCGTCTACAAACCATCTCAATGGCTGAGTACGAGGTTCTGGGTAGCGGCGCTGTTGCTTCACATCTGGTTACCGATATCGATACTATAGATCAGTTTATCGGCAGTGCACTGAGTAAACTGCTGGTCGCGATTCTACTGGTGATCGGCATTGCGATTACCCTGTTATGGATGCACTGGCAGCTGGCCCTGTTCATTCTGATCATGAACCCCATTGTGATTTACTTCACCACAGTGATGGGGAAAAAGGTTAAGGAATTAAAGAAGCACGAAAACTCCGCGGTAGAGCTTTTTCAGCAATCGCTCACCGAAACGCTGGATGCTATCCAGCAGATTCGCGCCAGTAATCGTGAACGCCATTACCTGATGCGCGTGATCGATAAGGCACGCGCGGTAAAGGTTAATTCAGCCAACTTCAACTGGAAAAGTGACGCCGCTAATCGCCTGTCTTTCTTTGTCTTTCTGATGGGCTTTGAGGTTTTTCGTGCGGTGAGCATGTTGATGGTAGTATTCTCCAGTCTGAGTATTGGTGAAATGTTTGCGGTATATGCTTACCTGTGGTTTATGATGACCCCGGTACAGGAAATACTCGGTATTCAATACAGTTATTTCTCTGCCAATGCGGCACTACAGAGACTCAATCGTATCCTGCAATTGAAGCAGGAAGCGGTGTATGCTCATGACATCAACCCGTTTGAACATCACGACACCGCCAGCGTAAAGATAGAGAATATCCATTTCGCCTATGGCAATGCTGACACGGTACTGGATGGGGTTTCGCTGGATATTCGTGCGGGAGAAAAAATAGCCCTGGTCGGTGCCAGCGGCGGTGGTAAATCCACCCTGGTGCAGGTCATTCTGGGGCTATACCCGCCTGCTCAGGGACATATCTATTTCAATGATGTACCTGTTGAGCAAATCGGTCTGGATATCGTCAGAGAGCATATAGCCACCGTACTGCAACACCCTGCGCTATTTAATGACACGATACGCAACAATCTCACCATGGGGCTATCAGTTAACGATGATAAGCTGTGGCAGGCGTTGAACATTGCTCAGCTTAAAACCACCATCGAAGAACTACCCGCCGGACTAGATACCATCGTGGGACGCAATGGCATACGCCTGTCTGGCGGTCAGCGTCAACGCCTGGCTATCGCGCGTATGATCCTCAGTGATCCGAAGATAGTGATTCTGGATGAAGCGACTTCAGCACTGGATACCCAGACAGAAGAAAGGTTGCATAGTGCCATGCAGGACTTTCTTAAGGGCAGAACCACGCTTATCATTGCTCATCGACTCAGTGCTATAAAACAGGCAGACAGGGCCTATGTGTTTGATGGTGGACAGGTCATAGACGAGGGGCATCACGAAGAGCTGGTGAATCGAGATGGTCTATATCAACAATTGTACGGCGAAAGACAACAATAAAAGGACAGCAAAAATGATCAGTTGCCAGACCCATGATTATATAGAAATTGCCTGCCTGTATGGCTTTAAGATCCTTCTGCAGTTAACTGATGGCTCAAGCCAGCAAGGCATAGCCATTACCACAGAAACAAGCGCTGACAAACGCGAATGGTTAATCCTGCAACAACCCGCAGGTAATATTCAGGTTGATCTGATGCAGATCAAAAGCATGCAATCTCTCACAGCGAATAGTCATTTTGAACTGATAAATTTCTAAGCGCTAAAATCACGAATTAAATCAAGCAGCTTATCTAACTGATCGAAAGGCGTGTAAAAGTGAGGGGACAGACGAATACCTCCCCAGCGTGGTGCGCACAGCACTGAATGATAAGTCAGCATTTTATACAACTCCTGGTCACTTATTTCTCGATGGCCAAATGTCACGATTCCAGACAGGCGCTGCTCTGATGTATCGGTGAACAACTCTATACCATTGATAGCATTCAACCCTTCAATGAGATACTGGGTTCGCTGAAGCACTCTGTCACCAATATTTTGTATGCCGTTATCCAGCAAGAGCTGAAGACTACTATTCAGGGCATGTATACCCAGCATGTTTGGGCTACCACACTCAAAACGACGGGCAGTTTTTCCGATTTGAAAGTCTTGCTGACTGTAATCAGTCAGTTTCTCCGTCATACGCCAGCCATACTGACAAAGGGCCAGTCTTTCTATCACATCATTGCGAACATAAAACAGCCCTAGCCCTTCCGGTGCCAACATCCATTTATGTCCATCGGCTATTGCAAAATCAGCGCCTATAGCCTGAACATCAAACGGTAATGCGCCTATCTGCTGAATGGCGTCCACACAGAATAAGATATTGTGATCTCGGCAAAACGCCCCCACCTTCTCCAGATCCATCCTGTAGCCATTATAGTATTGCACGGCACTGATCGAGATCAACTTCGTTCTTACATCACACAGGTCAAACAGGGCCTGTTCAGGGTCATGCTTATCTAGCAAATCCAGTTTGCGGAATTCCACCCCTCGAAGTGCCAGTGAATCCCACACGAAGCGATTGGAAGGAAATTCCTGCTGAATACCGACCACGTTATCGCCCTCTTTCCAGTCCAGACCATAGGCGACCAGTGACAGTCCTTCAGAGGTATTTTTTACCAGTGCGATTTCATCCACCGAACTGGCATTGATAAGCGTTTTAATGTTTTCGCGCAGCTGGGTTTCAACACCCAGCCATTTCAGGTAATCCAGAGATCCCTGGCATGCATTTTCTTCTGCAAAGCGCTTAACCACGTCGGCGGTTTGCTGTGGCCAGGGCCCAACAGCCGCATGATTGAGATGAATAAGGTTATCGATAACTGGAAATTGGCGATGCATAATCTAACCGGGGTATAGTTAAAACGAAGTAATCACTTACTATTTTTCTTCGCGTGCTTCGTTGTTCTTTTTTATTTACCACGGAGCACACCGAGGTCACAGAGGTAGAACTGTATAAAAAACACCCCAGGTATTCTCCTGGCTAACCTCTGTGCTCTCTGTGTCCTCTGTGGTTATTTATTAATCACTGAAGATTTGTTAAAACCTTGCAGCATTGAAAAGCATATGGGTATAGATACTGGCCGCATATCCGAGAGCTATCACCGGCATCCATTTCAAATGCCCGAAAAAGGTGTAATAGCCCCTGGCCTGCCCCATCAATGCGACACCGGCCGCTGAACCGACTGACAACAGGCTTCCGCCAACACCCGCCGTCAGGGTAACCAGTAACCACTGCCCCTGAGACATATCAGGGTTCATCGTTAACACAGCAAACATAACCGGAATATTATCGACAATGGCAGATAATAATCCAACCATCACGTTCGCATTGGTAGCGCCCAGATCCATATACATAAATTCAGAAGCCAGCGCCAGATAACCGATTAAGCCCAGACCTCCAACACATAAAATAACGCCATAAAAGAAGAATAGTGTATCCCACTCGGCCAGTTTCACCTTGTTGAAGATATCAAAGTAATCATCAGTGGAAACATCATCCACTGCTTGAATGCCTGTTTCATGTTCAACAATATTGATATCCGCATAGTTTTTTCCATGCTTCTTCTTTTTCAGGTAATAACCAAAAAACATCAGGTAACTCAGTCCCGTCATCATCCCTGCTACAGGAGGAAGATGTACAAAATTGT
>JBNKPX010000054.1:0-23217 GCA_050295575.1 Gammaproteobacteria bacterium
GACGATATGATCCATAGATATCCACATGAGTTTTCAGGTGGTCAACGACAGCGTATAGCAGTTGCACGTGCAATAGTGCTGGAGCCCAAACTAATATTGCTAGATGAGCCAACCAGTGCACTGGATATTTCTGTACAGAAGCAGGTTCTTCAACTATTACGTGATTTACAGATAAAGCACAGGATGAGCTACCTTTTTATTTCCCATGATCTAAAGGTAGTGCGTTCAATTGCACATAGAGTTATGGTTATGAAGGATGGCTATGTTGTGGAACAGGGGAGTGCTGAAGAAGTGTTCGATCATCCGCAGCATCAATACACTCAGAAGCTTTTGCAGGCATCGTTATTTAAGTAGAAATAAGATATATGATTTTTTCAGACTTTGGACAAAGGTTTAATCGCTTCTCTGGTATAACCCTGCTGATGGATGACCTCAATGAAGGCCTGCAACAGGATGATGTTGTCATGCTTGGCGGCGGAAATCCTGCTGTAATACCTGAAGTTCTGGATTGTATTCAGCAGTCTTTGGGAGATTTGCTTGAGAGTAAAGAGCTGATTAAGGCTTTAGCCAATTATGATGCCCCACAGGGAAAGCATGTTTTTCTGGATTCACTGGCTGAGTATTTTAATGACCGATATCAGTGGGGAATAAGCCGTAAAAATATTGCCCTTACCCATGGCAGCCAATCGGCCTTTTTTTCATTGTTTAATGGCTTTGCGGGACGCTGTGGCAACACCCAGAAACATATTCTGCTACCCATCACTCCAGAGTATATCGGATATAGCGATCTGGGATTAGAAGATGGCTTATTCGTTAGTCAGAATCCTGAAATAGAAT
Source organism: Gammaproteobacteria bacterium (assembly GCA_050295575.1). Taxonomy (GTDB): domain Bacteria; phylum Pseudomonadota; class Gammaproteobacteria; genus JACNJF01. Next base: position 838 of record JBNKPX010000054.1, read on the forward strand.
TACTGCCGGATCAGTTTTTTAAATATCATATCAATTTTAACCAACTGGAAATTACCAAACAGACGGGGTTAATCTGCGTATCGCGGCCAACCAATCCGAGCGGGAATGTGTTAACCGATGAAGAATGTCTGCATCTGGATCAGCTTGCTCAGGATAATGATGTACCTTTATTGGTTGATAATGCCTACGGTACTCCTTTCCCACATATCATCTTTAATCAGGTACAGCCCTTCTGGAATGAAAACACCATTATTTGCCTGAGTCTCTCAAAATTGGGCTTACCCGGTGTACGTACGGGTATTGTGATTGCTAATCAACGGGTGATTAAGCTGATATCTAATATAAACGCGATAACCAGTCTGGCCCCTGGTGGTATAGGCCCGACCCTGGTGAATGAGCTGCTCAGAAAGAATGAGTTAACACGCTTGTCGGATGAAGTGATTAAGCCGTTTTACCAGAAACGCTGTGAGTTGGCCGTTGAATGGTTGAAACAGGCGGTGGATGACCCTCGATTGCACATTCATCTGCCGGAAGGCGCCATATTCTTATGGTTATGGTTTGAGGGGTTATCGATATCTACCAGTGAATTATATGAAAAACTAAAACAGCAGGGATTGCTGGTAGTACCGGGTAAGTATTTTTTTCCTGGCCAGGATGTTGCCAGTGAACATGCAGAAAGCTGTATCAGGATGAACTATGTACAGAGCGAAGAGGATATTCGCAAGGGCATAGCTATACTGGCCAATACCTTGAAGCAGTATTGGTAGATGGGATGAGGAGCGGTGACAGATGGTGTTTCCATCTGTCACTCAGTTTTTTGGTTCTATTCTTCTTTTCCAGATTTTGCGACAAACATGATGCCAAAATAGATTGGCACAGCTAATGTCAAAACGATTACGACAAGAGAAGTAATTCCGATAGCATCGCCAAATAAGTCTTTAAAAACTTCCATAGATCACCCAAAGTTGTTATGTAAACAGATGGGATGTTAAGTCTGATGAGCGTAGGAGACATTGATCTCAGTCAAATAGCACCTCTGAATTTCGGCAATAAACTTAATTGAGATTAACCCAGAAGATTTATTTAGAGGTATGTGTGTAAACGCCATCCCAGTTATCACCAGGAGGGTTCTGGCGGTAGTTAGTTACACGATTAAGGTATTCCTGGTACAGCAACCTTTCCGGATAGGAGCGAGTTAGATTAAAAAACATCATCTCTGCGTTATCCCAGTCCTGCTTACGAAAAGCTAATAAAGCTTGCTTATAGCTGGTCAGTTCTGATGTCAGTTGCTTGCTGACATCATTCTTATGTCCAACAGGTTCAAAAATAGCAACAGGTTTATTTTTACCTTTCACACGGACCAGATCTAATTCTCTGAAGATAAACTCATCCACCGCATCTCTGGTAGTTTCACTGACAATAATATCGACACCATATGCCTTGGTAAGGCCCTCTAGTCTAGATCCCAGGTTAACGGCATCACCTAAAACGGTATAGGCAACTCGGAACTCAGAGCCCATATTGCCCACATTCATCACACCGGTGTTTAGGCCTATTCCAATATTTACCGGGGGCCAGCCTTTATCCTTGAAATCCTGTTGCATGATGGTTAACTCTTTCATCATGTCAAAGGCTGCATAGAGGGCATGTCGAGCATGCTCGGGATCGTTCAATGGTGCTCCCCAGAAGGCCATGATGGCATCACCCATATACTTATCAATTGTTCCGCGATTTTTATGAATAACCCGGGTCATTGGTGTCAAAAGAGCATTCATTAACTGGGTGAGCTGTTTGGGGTCCAGACCTTCCGATATGGTAGTGAAGCCTCTTACATCAGAAAACAAAACGGTCATTTCGCGACTTTCACCTTCCATGGAAAACTCAGAAGAGGTGTGTACCATTTCGTCAACAAGCTCAGGAGGAATGTATTGGCCAAAGGTTTGAGCCAGTTGTCGCTTTCCTCTGGATTCGATAAAGAATCCATAGGTCATATGCACTGTAAATAAAAGGGATATGAGTAATAGCGGAGAGGCGAGGGGGAGAATCAGATTATTACTCCAGGCCCACATGGTCCCAAATAGTACAAGAACAGTAATCCCAAGGGAGCTTAATGCCGCGAATGCGGGTGATAAAAAAGTCAGTACTAAAGCTACAGCAATAGCGACAATTAATAATAGAACAAATTCATACCCGATTACCCAGGCTGGCTTGTGTTTAATGGTCTGGTTAAGGATGCCTGAGATAATATTGGCATGAACTTCGACCCCGGGATAAACATTTTGTACAGGGGTAGAGCGTAAATCGAGCAGGCCGGGTGCAGAGGTACCCAGCAGGACAATTTTATTTTTCAGAATAGATAGATCGGCAGATTTATCGAGTATCTTATATGCAGAGACATAAGGGAAGCTGCCCAACTTACCTCGATATGGCACATACACGGCTCCGTTATGATCAACAGGGATTGTATAGTTCCCAAGCTTCATCGATTCCAGAGCATAGTAATCCTGTGCTGATTGAGTGCCATCAGACTCAACCAGTAATTCGAGTCCCGGGTTACCGGTAGCCGCACGTGTTGTCGCAAGTGCCAGAGATGAGTAAAGATAACCCTTGTAGTTTTGTATCAGTGGGACGCGACGAAATACACCATCACTGTCTACAAATGGGTTGTCAAAGTAACCGCCTGAAGGAGCAGCCTTTTGTAACTGAGCTAGATTTGCCCCATAACCGATGGCCTTATTGATTGGCAGTCGTTTATTCCATATATCATCCATTTTGGTAATAGCCGGTGGCAGCTGCCCCGTTTTTTCCTGTTCGCCTTCCTGTAAATTGGATTTAAAATAATATCCAAGCACGATATTTCTATTTCGCATGCTGTCTGCAAAAAGTCTATCGTAATTTAAAGAAGGTTTAATGCGTTCGAGGGTCTGTAGAAACTCCCTGTTTTGACGGAGCTCATTCTGGGCCAGACCTTCAAATGCCTGAAGGCCAGAGCTTTCATCTTTTTCAGCAAATACAATATCAAAGCCCAGTGTATTGATCTGGTAATGATCAAAAAGATTGTCGACCAGCGTTGCCAGCTTATCTCTTTTCCAGGGGAATCGACCGACTTTAGCAAGAGAGGTTTCGTCGATATCGACTATGACAACATTGTCATCCCTGCTGCCAAGAAGGGTGAAGTTAAGACGGGCATCGTAGGTCCAGTTTTCTAATTTTCTGACAAAGGGGTAGTTGTAAAGATCAGAAGTATCTATTAGCAATGCAAGTAATATTAGTAGGCTTAAAACCAATCGAATAATGCGTTGCAGTTGCATTGAGCTCCCCTGAGTCAGGATATTGTTTTATTCCATACACACTGAGTTTTATAGTTTTGATAATGTATCAGTGTGATGCGATACTCCTATGCTCCTGGTTTCGAGCAATCTTGAATTATCTTGTGTAAAACTCCATTTTTACACCAGCGACTTCAATGATGTCGTGATTATTCAACTTATGCGCATTCGAACCAATTGCAGCACCAGCAACCTTGGGGACATTGTTATTGGGACCACCATCAACATGAATTAGAAAAAAGCCAGTTGGTCGGCGAGTAATTGCGGCTACCTGCACACCGGGTTGACCGATAGTGGTTAAGGCTTTCTTGAGAACGAGCTCTTTACCCGCATTAGCGCCACTTAGCAGTTGCAGACAGGCTTCCAGGTCTGTGGTGGATGATTGAGAGGTTGATGCATTTTCTGAAGCAATGGCGGCAGAAATTTTCTGTACCGATTTATCAATTTCTTTGCTACCTTTTTCCTCGGGCATACCCGCTTCACCGGGGCGGATAATCATAGTTTGTTCGTAATCAGAATCAGAATCAGCGGCACTATTCTGATAAACAATCTGGTATTTTCCGAGGGTGATTTTATCACCGTGCTCTAATGCATGTTTTTTGATCAGCTTGCCATTAACATAAGTGCCATTGGTGCTACCCAGATCTTCCAGGAAGGAATCCTCCAGGATAGTAATAACCTGAGCATGACTTCCACTTACTGACAGATTGTCTATATGTATGTCATTGCTGGGTTTACGTCCAATAGTTGTAGTTTCTTTGGTAAGAGGGATTTCCTGCTGTTCCCCAGATGTAGATGTCATTACCAATTTTGCGACCATGTTTAGTTCCAGCCTCGTGTTATGTTTGTATAGCAATTTTCCATTTAAAACCATTCAATCACTTTTTTGAACCAGCCTTTAGATTCAGAAAAATCATCATTGATACGACATAGGATAACAGAAATATTATCCTTTCCGCCATTTTGGTTTGCCTTTGTAATCAATTGCTTGGCAGCTTCTTCTAGATTATCACTAAATCTATTAATAGTTAAGCTTATATATTCATCTTCTACAAGGTCAGTGAGTCCATCAGAGCAAAGTAAATAGATGTCATTTTTAATTGCCAGCTCTTCCTGCACATCAGGGATCACCGTCGGATCTATGCCAAGGGCCTTGGTCACAAGGTTTTTATTTAATGAAGTTTTGGCTTCTTCTGGAGTGTAAAAACCACGATCTATCAACTCCTGCAACAGGGAGTGATCCTTGGTGATCTGCTCAAGCTTTTCTCCACGATATCGGTAACAACGAGAATCACCGATATGAGCCAGAGAAAATCGATTGTCATAAAATAGTAATACGACGATTGTGGTTCCCATACCGCGTAATTCCGGGTCTGATGCTGATTTTCTGTAAACCAGATCATTGGCCTGTTCAATAGCGTCCTGAATACAGACAGATTCCAGAGAAAATCCGCTAGTGCTATCAATCTGTCCGCCGGTAATCGAGGGTAACTGTTGTTGTATCTGCTGGATAATACTGTCGACTGTCAGGCTACTAGCAACTTCCCCCCCCAAATGACCGCCCATACCATCGGCCAGAACCAGTAAGCCCAGAGCGCTATCATAGCCTATACTATCTTCGTTATTCTGTCGTACTCTACCGGTATCGGTAAATCCGACTATTTGGACTTTACCCTGTAAATTCATATAGTTACTGCAGCTTCATCAGACATAATTTGAGGTCATTTGCCATGTCAGTACCTGTTTGGTAACGGTCATCGGCATTCTTAATCAGTGTTTTATTGACTATTTCAACCATACATTCAGGAATCTCTGGGCGTAAGGTTTTGATATCAGGAGCTTCTTCATTGGTTATCTTAAACATCAGACTTGCCATAGACTCGGCTTTAAACGGTAGTGTACCGGTTAGCATCTGATATAGCATAACACCCAGAGAAAAAAGGTCAGAGCGACCATCTACCTTTTTACCGGCCAGTTGCTCTGGTGACATGTAGGATGGAGTTCCTAGCACCATACCTGTTTTGGTTTTACTGGAATCGGTAATTCTGGCAATACCAAAATCGGTGATTTTCAGGCTATCAGATTCAGGTTCATACATCAGGTTTGCTGGTTTGATATCACGATGTACGATGTTTTGGGCATGTGCGAATGCCAGTCCTTCAGCCGCTCTGGTGACAATACTGATGACGGTTTTAATATCCAGCAAGCTGTCTTTCCGGGTGTATTTTGTCAAATCCTGACCCTTAAGGAATTCCATCGCGATATAAGCCAGATCATGTTCTTCACCAGCATCGTAAATAGTAACAATGTTGGGATGGCTGAGCCTTCCTGCAGTTTCTGCTTCGCGGAAAAAACGCTCCTTAACCTCTACCAGTTCATCACCTTCAAATTCCTGCGCAAGGGCCATGGTTTTAATAGCCACTACGCGACTGATTTTAGGGTCTTTACCCAGGTAAACGATACCCATGGCACCTTTACCCAGTTCCTTTTCAACCTGATAGCGCCCCAGCATGGGTTTTTCAACGCCACTACCATCGAGTAATAATGTGCCGCCTGCATGTGCGCCACTACCTCCGAGTAACACGGTTTCTTCCATCTGCTGAGATCGGTTTAATCTGGTCTGGATATCACGGAACTTCATATCGTATTTGGACATGTATTGATAAACACCAGTCGCTTTATTGAACTGGCGCTTACGTTCAAAATCCAGCGCAAGGTTATACAGTGCTTCCATGACGGCGTTATCCAGCGGGCATTTACGGAATTTTTCAAATGCCATATCCAGTTGCCCCTGAGACTGAAAAGCGATACCCAGCATGCGGTTACTTTCAGAAGACTCTTCATCGGATTTTATCTTACCGCGCTCGGTCACAAGGAAGCGTTTGGTGGTGATAAGTAGATGACCAATAACCAGTAACGTGGTGGGGGCCATTAACTGAACCCATAATGCACTGCCGGTCATCAGAATATAGTGGGTAGCGATTAGGCCGAGCATTAAAATGACTGTAACAGCGAAAGCAACCCCGGCTTTTAAGCGAGGCATAATAAACATCAGGTATATGGCGATCAGCAAGAAAGCAGCCCACCAAACCCAGATACCCCAGTCTGGAACTATAAAAAAGTCTTCATTCAGGATGCTGGAAACTGAATGAGCCAGGGCCAGAACCGGGGGCAGGGATGGATCAACCGGGGTCACCTGACTACTGCCAACACCGGTAGCAGTGGCACCGATCAATACGATTTTACCTTTGTACTTTTCGAGCGGGATCTTACCTGTAGCAACATCGTAAAAAGAATCGACCTGAAAAGCCGGAAACCCCTCAACATCTGAATAATAGAAGGTATTCATCATCATCTGACTATCGGTTTTGATTTCCAGGCTGCCCAGTTCAACGCTTTCAGCCAGATTGACCTTGATATCAGAGTTTTTCAGATTCAGACTTTTTGCTGCAATCTGCAGGGCAATAGAAGGGTAATAACGATCATAATGTTTAATGATCAGGGCTTCAGCTCTTACTCCGCCATCAATATCAGGAATAATGTTGAGATGACCTATCGCAGAAGCCAGTGGTCCAAGCTTTTCAATGGGAGGAATAGCATCAACCGACGTGATGGGAAAAAGTCCCTGTGGCAGGGCCTGCACCCTGTCATGGATGGTAGTCATCGCGTTCTTGAGTACGTAGGTAGGTAATTCCTGATCTGGATTACCACGAGGGGTACCCCGTATAAAGGGCATGGCAAGAACTACATTTTTCGCTGCAGCCATACTTCGCGCCAGTTTGGAGTCTGTATCCAGTGCCTGTTCGGCTTCAATAAGCCGTGATTTTAGAGTATCCAGGTCCTGGTTAAGGCGTGAATGCAAATTGGTTTCGAGATAGAACGCTAGCAGGTCAGCGATAGCCCTGTTTCTGCTATTTGCTTCCAGCATGGTGGAGAGGCTATCGATTTCAGCAGGAATATCGTTGAAACTGGCATTGCTAAAGAAGTTTATCAATTCCTTGATATACACAGTTCCGGGGTCTATCTGTGGCTCGAGGAAAAAAACGGTTTGTCCTATTACCTTGGCTCCTCCCTCCGATAGAAGTTGAATCATATCTGCATGCAGATCACGTGGCCAGGGCCAGCGGCCGATATTGGCAATGCTTACATCGTCTATGGCGATGATCGCAATTTTATCGGAAGGGTATCGTTCGGTAGATCTAACTCCCCAGTCATAGGCAGATCGTTCCAGACTTTGTAATTGGGTTGAGCCAGAAGAAAGTACAATAACTACGGTGATAATTAGTCCGGCGAACCAGTCGGTACTCCAGAATCTTTCTTTCATGGGCTCTCCATAGAATGAAATCTAAGTAGTGGGACTTACTAAATTATAATACTCAATATCGAGTAAGGTAGTGAAGCAGGCAAAAAAAGCGCTAAAAGATATATATTTCAATGGGGCTAGTGCTGTACCTGCTGTGCTCAATATTATTTAAATTAAGTGTTTAAACACATGGCATAGACTATAAGGTTCAATCTGTGTTTTTGCCAGTATAATTATCAAAAATGTGACCTGGATTAGGAACTGACAACAGGATATTTTAATAACTTGCAATGAATTTATTATGCTGTCTTATACTTAGCAAGAGTAGTTTTATGCAGGTCGCAGGGGGGAGTTGATTATGTTGAGTCAAAATTTTCAGACATGAAAGCAATACTTGATCATATCGAGCGCTTAAACGAGATAGGTATTGCGCTGTCTGCTGAAAAAGATACCGGCAAGCTGCTCGAATTAATCATGATGGGGGCGAAGTCCTTAACCCATGCCGAAGGAGGCTCTCTCTACTTTGTACAGGGAAATGTCTTAAATTTTGAAATCATATCTAATGACCGTCTGGGTATACAGATGGGTGGAACCTCAGGTGAAAAGATTGCTTTTTCCCCTTTGCCATTGACGACAGAAGATGGTGAAGATAACCATAATATGGTCGTTACTCATTGTGTATTGACCGGTGAAACCGTAAATATTGAAGATGCATACAATGAGGATGGGTTTGATTTTACCGGAGCGCGCGAATTCGATGAAAAAACCGGGTATCGCACACGTTCTATACTCACATTTCCATTAAAAGATCACCAGCGAGAAATTATTGGTGTACTCCAGTTAATCAATGCTATTGATCAGCAAACCGGTGAAGTGATTGCATTTAGTGAGATTGATCAACAGTTGGCGGAATCTCTGGCATCGCAGGCGGCAGTTGCTCTTACTCAAAAACGCCTGATCAATGAGCTGCAGGAGTTATTCGAATCCTTCATAAAAATGATCGCGAATGCGATAGACGAAAAATCTCCTTATACCGGTGGGCATTGCCGGCGTATCCCTGTTCTGACCATGATGCTGGCTGATGCAGTGGATGGCCATCAAAGTGGACCGCTTAAAGATTTCAGCATTGATGAGAAGGATCGCTATGAACTGGAAACAGCAGCATGGTTGCACGATTGCGGTAAAGTGGTTACTCCTGAGTATGTTATGGATAAGTCGACCAAGCTGGAAACTATTCATGATCGTATTCAATTGCTTGAAGCTCGCTATGAAATTTTATTGCGTGATGCTGAAATCGAATATTTAAAAGCTCAGCTTAACAGCGATGAACAAGGGCAGAGTATTGAGCAATTAACGACAGCATATCAAACTCGATGTCTGGAACTCCGTCGAGATATTGAATTTCTTCAGCATATCAATATCGGTCGCGAATTTATGACTGATGAACAGGTCAGTCGAGTGCATGCCCTGGCCAGGCAGTGCTGGGTGGATATGCAGGGGCAGCAGCATAAGCTGCTCAGTGATGATGAAATAGAGAATCTCACTATTCAGCGTGGTACTTTAAATACCCGTGAACGGGAGGTGATTAATTACCACATTGTAGCGACCATCAAAATGCTGGAATCGTTACCTTTCCCCAAGCATTTGCAGAAAGTACCTGAATATGCAGGGGGGCATCATGAGAAAATGGATGGTAGTGGCTATCCCAAAGGGTTAACCCGGGATCAAATGTCGGTTCAGGCGAGAATTATGGCTATTGCCGATATCTTTGAGGCTTTAACGGCCCGTGATCGACCTTATAAGAAGGGCAAAAAACTATCCGAGTGCCTAAAGATTATGAGCTATATGAAAATGGATCATCATATTGATCCAGATCTTTTTGATATCTTTGTTAAGGATAAGGTATACCTGAAATATGCTGAAGAATTTCTGGATCCAGGACAGATAGATGAGATTAGTGAACAGGAAGTTATGGGGTATTTGAACTGACCAGGGCCTGTTAACACGTGTAAACAGGCCCTAGCTTCCTTCTACATCGCTCTTATCGGCACTATCTACACCGGCTTTAAGCACATAGGTATTAATATCCTTTTCATTTAACAGGAAAGATGCAGCAGAGCTGCGTCGCCCTGTGTCACAGTAGATGATATATTTTTTGCTCGTATCCAGTGAGTTTGCCTTCATGCGCAGGAAAATCAGTGGGATATTTATGCTTCCCTTAATGTGCTTGGCTTTGTATTCATCCGGTAATCTGACATCCAGCCAAAGTCCGCCTTCAGCAATAATTTGCTTTGCTTCAGCATAGTCTACCCAGTTTAGTAAGGGTTCGTTCAATAGTGAGTTGAAATCATCTTTATTCAGGCGCATCAGGTGACCATCAGCAAGCATGGTTACCGTCGCATTGCGTCTGGTTTCTGAAATCAAAGCTTCTTCCCCAAAGCTATCGCCGACGCTTAAGGTGGCAAGTTTGACGCCTTTCGGGTTAGCTGGAGTTGCGCGTGTGACCATGCAGCGCCCTTCCTTGATGATATAGAAGAAATCGCCTGGATCACCCTGCTTAATCACGATATCACCATGCTTGAAATGCACCGCTTCCATGCGCATAAACATGGCCTGGATGTTTGCTGGCGGTATTCTATGAAAAGCACGGGTTTGAAGAATGCGAGTCATCCAGTCTGTTGAATCTTCATCGTCATCCTGTGATTCATCAAGTGACTCTACCGAGTAACTACCGGTTTGATCCCAGGTCAGCATGATGTCGAGCATGTCACTGTTGACTCGAATAATCACTGCAGCCGATTTAGCACGCACCGATACGGATCGTGGAAAAGTATGCGCTAACGGATGTTTGCCTTCAGAGCTTCCTGCAGAAATGGTTTTGATGACTTTTTTATCAGAGACAACTTCGACTTCTCCTTTCACCACATAGATATGGGCCTTATCCATATCGCCCTGTTTGAAAATGAACTGACCTGCTTTTAGCGTCTCTGGTTTGATTTTATTAATTAAATCTTGAGCATTTTCAGAATTAAGCGAATTGATCGGTGATAATTCTTTTATTATTTTAGGATCAATTTCTATCGACATTGGCTAAGGGCTGTTTATAGGGTTTATAAAGTTGCGCTTATTCTGTAGGGGTTAGGTAGATAAATCAATAGCATATTTTGACTTGAGTACAGTCAAATCACTGGTATCAGAAAGCGGTCACATAATATTTAAATTAGGCAGCAAATTTTGCCGCGAAAAATTCAGCTAACCAGATTGACTGGTGATATCGACATACAGTTTAAGTTTTTGACCTGGTTGTAGGTATTTCCCTAATTTGTTCCATTTTTTTATATCGGCGACACGAATATTGAATTTATTGGCAATATGAGATAACGAGTCTCCCTTTCTTACCGTGTAACGCAATGCATGCATTTTATGATTCGGGCTTCTACCAAACAGACTGACACGCTGCGCTGAAGCTTTCTGCCAGATTACCAGTTTCTGTCCTATTTTCAGTGTATCGATAGGTGCCATGCCATTCCATTTGGCAAGTGAGCTGGTTTTTACACCATAGTGACGCGAAATCGTCCAGAAGCTTTCCCCCGATTTAACTGTGTGGGTGATTTTCTTTCCACTGTGTGAAGTGTTTTTAATCTTATTAATGCGTGAGGACTGACTCAGGCTATATTGCTTTAATGAACGGGTCGCAGTAGGGATAAGCAGATATTTTCCTGCTCGAATTTGAGTGCCCCGGATATTATTCACCTGTTTGATGAGCTTTGTTGATGTGCGATAGCGACTGGCAATGACGCTTAATGTGTCTCCATTTTTGATTTTATATCGCACCCAGTTTATTCGTTTCTGTTTGGGCAGTTTTGCGAGTTCAGTGTTAAATTGTTCAATCGATTCTCGGGGTAGTAGCAATCGATGCGGGCCATTTGGCGCTGTAGCCCAACGATTGAAAGCAGGGTTTAACTGATATAACTGTTCAGTAGTAATACCGGCAAGATCTGCTGCCAGTGCCAGATCAATCTGACTGTCCAGCTCCACGACGCCGTAACCCTGTTCATCTTCAATATGCAATAGCTCAAGATCATATTTTTCAGGGTTGCTAAACAACTCCTTGAGGGCGAGTAGCTTCGGTACATAGAACCTGGTTTCAGGACGTAATTTGGTTAAATGCCAGAAGTCGGTTTTGCGGCCTTTTTTCTTGTTGTAGCGAATTGCCGAGCGAACTTTTCCCGGGCCCGCATTATATGATGCCAGTGCAAGCTCCCAATCCTGGTCGAATTGCCCCGCCAGAATTTGCAGGTATTTTGTGGCCGCTTTGGTGGATTCGATGATGTCTCTGCGACCATCGTACCACCAGTTTTGTTTGAGGCCGAGGTGACGTCCTGTAGAAGGAATGATTTGCCACATACCAGATGCACGTCCGTGCGAGTAGGCAAAGGCCTGATAAGCAGATTCCACGATAGGCAGTAGGGCCAGTTCGCTGGGCAGATTCTTTTTTTCCAGCTCATCCAGAATGAAGGGGAGTACCGGTTCCGCACGGCTCATCACTCGGTTCAGGTATTCAGGGTGTTTCAGATACCAGTCTAATTGAGCCTGTACACGAGAATTCATCACTGAATTCATCTGCATACCCTGTTGTAGACGGGTCCAGGCGGTATTCTCTCGTTGCAGGGCAGTTTCTGCTTCCTGCGCGATTTCATCTAATACGGCAGGGTTGGCCGCTGAGTTATCGATATCCTGTTCAGTCGTATCGGCAATAGTTTGATTGTCTTCGGGGTTAGATGCTTCCTCCGGAGGCAGTTCAAGGGAGTAATCTTGCCCCTGTTCCAGCGATACATCAGCGATTAATTCTTCCTGAGTAGGTAATAAAGCCACCGAGTTCTGCTCAACTGGTAATACTTCAGTCTCCACTGCCGAGGAGGTTTGCTGCTCTAGCGGGAGAGTTTGGCAGGCTGATAAATAAATAACAGCAGGGGCAATGAATAGTAGCCTGTACGAGGTATTATTTTTTTTCACTTGGTTTATTATAGGTAATCATTATGAAATTTGCGCGAAATCCTACAAGCCTGAAGCCATCAAAGCAAGGTTAATAATGCTAGAAAATAGATCAAAATTAAGAAAAGGCAATCAGCTTACCCCATCTTCATCGGCTCTGGATTTTTGGTATCAAAGCCCTTTAGGGGATTATCTGGCTCATCAAATCAAGCTTAATCTGGATGAAATGCTTGCCACCAGTTTTGGTTATTACGCCATTCAGTTAGGCAGTAACCCTTTGCCGGGTGAGTTTTTAGCTGGCTGTCGAGTGAAACATATTTTCCATCTGGGGCAGCAGCAAAAGCATCAGCATGCTCATGTGGACTTAAGTTTCTTACCAGTGGCGACTGATAGTACTGATCTGGTGATACTGACACATGCATTGTCCCAATGTGCTGACCCGCATGCCCTTTTACGTGAGGTAAATCGGGTGTTGATACCTGATGGTAAGCTGATTATCATCGATTTCAACCCCATATCTTTGTGGGGTGTGCGTCATTTATTTCAATCCTGGCTGGAAGAGGTACCCTGGGGTGGGCATTATTACACAGCCAGCAGGTTAAAGGACTGGACCAGTCTGTTGGGATTTGATTTGCTTAATCATTATCGCTGTGGCTATATATTTCCGATAAATTTTCAGCGCTTGATCGATAAATCCAGAATTTTGAGCAGGTTTTCCAAGCGCTGGTTAAAATTCTCAGCAGCAGTTAATATTCTGGAATTTGAAAAAAATACTATTCCTTTGACGCCTTATAGAAAGCGCTGGGTTAAGCAGCGCGTATTATCACCAAAAGTAATTCGTCCAGGTGTTGGGCGAGGAATGAAATATGACCAATAATGTAGTTCTGTATACCGATGGCGCCTGTCGCGGTAATCCCGGTCCTGGTGGCTGGGGGGCCTATCTAAAGTATGGCGATGCAGAAAAAAAACTCAAAGGCTATGAACAGGAAACCACCAATAATCGTATGGAGCTATCTGCCGTGATTTACGGTTTAAAGCAGCTATCTCGTTCCTGCCAGATCGAATTAAAAACCGATTCCAAATACGTTTTGCAGGGCGTCACCGAATGGATGCCCGGATGGAAGAAAAACGGCTGGAAGACTGCAGCCAAAAAGCCAGTCAAGAATGTGGACCTGTGGCAGGCGCTGGATAAAGAGGTAGCTCGCCATACCATCAACTGGCAATGGGTCAAGGGGCATTCCGGCGATCCAGGTAATGAAATGGCCGATCTGCTGGCGAATCAGGCCATCGATCAACATACTGGAAAGGCATAATGGCAAGACAGATCATACTGGATACAGAAACCACCGGTCTGGAGCCGAAGCAGGGACACAAGATCATAGAAATCGGTTGTGTAGAAATGCAGAACCGACGCCTGACTCACAACCACTGGCATCATTATCTAAATCCCGATCGGGAAATCGATATCGGTGCCTTCGAAGTGCATGGCATCAGTAATGAGTTCGTGCAGGATAAACCTCGTTTTCATGAGCTTGCTGAGAGCTTTCTGGAGTATATCAATGGTGCTGAACTGGTGATCCACAATGCCTCCTTTGATATCGGATTTTTAAACCATGAGCTTTCGCTACTGGATGGTGAGTGGCCACGGATAGAGGATATCTGTAGTGTCACTGATACCCTTAAAATGGCGCGCGAGAAACATCCGGGGCAAAAGAATAATCTGGATGCGTTGTGCCGTCGTTACGAAATAGACAATAGTAGTCGAACCCTGCACGGCGCGTTACTCGATGCCGAGATCCTGGCTGAAGTCTACCTGGCGATGACGGGAGGGCAGACCCTGCTATCACTGGATGCAGAGGATGACTCTGATAATTCTTACGAAGAACAACTGGTATCACTGTCGAGTGTTCCATTGGAACTCCCTGTGTGGACAGTGCCTGAGTCCGATAAGCAGGCGCATGAGGATTATCTTAAATACCTTACACAGAGTTCAGAATCGCTTGCCTGGTAGAGGCAAGCGATTCGGTGAGATTGAGCTTCTGTGAGTGCTCAGTTTGTAGTAATTCTGTCATAGTGGCTAAATCCACAGGTTGTGCAAAATAGAAGCCCTGAACCTGTTCACAGCCAAGTTGTTTCAGTAGCTCTGCCTGTTCGGCTGTTTCTACCCCTTCTGCAATAATGGTTTTACCCAGTGCTCTGGCTAGGTCCGTGATTGCACGAACTATGGCTAAAGTGTCCTTATCTTCGGTGATATCTATGATGAAGGTTCGGTCCAGCTTGATTTTACTCACGGGCAATTTTTTTAGATAACTCAGTGATGAGTAGCCGGTGCCGAAGTCATCAATGGCTATACTAATACCATCGTCATACAGCTTTTGCAGCTGCCAGATGCCAACCTCGGGTCGTTGCATGACGAAGCTCTCAGTCACCTCGATTTCCAGATGCTCTTTGGGGAAGTTAGTTACCTTTAATATTTCATGCACTGAAGCAGCAAAGTTTTCGCGTTGTACATGAGATCCAGACATATTGACCGAAATACGTTGAATAGGCAGCCCCCGGTCATGCCAGATTTTTCCCTGTTGGCAAGCCGTCTCAAGCATCCAGAAATCAATATCATGAATAGTGCCATTCTGTTCCGCCAGTGGAATAAATCGTTGTGGTTGGATCAGGCCCTCCAGAGGATGTTGCCAGCGAATCAGGGTTTCGCAACCAATAAGCTGACCATTTTCGAGTTGATATTGTGGCTGATAATACTGTACGAACTGTTGTTGCGGGATGGCATTATGCAGGGCGTTTTCAAGAAAGATATGTTCCAGTGCCGATTCTGTCATCTCGGGGGTGTAAAACTCATAGGTATTTCTACCGACGTCTTTTGCTCGGTACATCGCCGCATCGGCATTGCTTACCAGTTCGTCTGTATCGTGGGCATCATCCGGATAAATACTGACGCCGATGCTACAGGTGATCAAAACCTGGTGGCGTTTGAGTTCGAAGGGTTTGCGAAATGCCTCCATGATTTTATTCAGTACATTCGTCGTGCTCTGAATCGAAAAACCATCCTCTATCATTAACACGAATTCATCCCCACTGATACGTGCCAACGTATCGGAATCTCGGATGATATGTTTCAGTCTATGCGAAACCTGTTTGAGTAATTCATCGCCAATAGTATGCCCCATGCTGTCATTCACGTTCTTGAACTTGTCAAGATCGATAAACATGACTGCAACCTTACTTCGTTTTCGTTTAGCGTGTTGCAGGGCCAGAGTTAAACGGTCTTTGAATAATAGCCGATTGGGTAGCTCGGTCAGCGGATCGTGATGAGCCAGAAAGTCGAGTCGCTCTTCGGAGCGTTTTAACTGGGTAATGTCAGAGAAAAGGCAGACATAACCGGTGGTCGTGTCATGGTCATCCTTGACTGCGCTGATGGTGACCAAAGCGGGGTAGTTATTGCCGTTGGCACGTTGATTCCATACTTCCCCGCTCCAGTGCCCTTCGTCAAATATTGTTTGCCACAGAGATTGGTAAAATTCCTGGGGATGGCGACCTGATTGCATAATTCTGGGGGTTTGACCAATCACCTGCTCGCCACTATATCCAGTGATTTGTTCAAAGGCCGGGTTCACCCCGAGAATTTTAGTATCGGCATCGGTAATGATGACACCTTCGATGGTGCTACTGAAAACTTGGGCTGTCTGACGCAGTTTTTCCTCGGATTGATGGTGTTGGGTGACATCTATATGTACGCCCAGCATACGCAAAACATGGCCTTCATCATCTGTTTGATGACTCCCTCTTGCATTAATCCACAGGTAGTTACCCGACTTGTGACGCATACGAAATTCGACGTTCCACTGATCCTCGGGAGCAGCGATAAAGGACTTTAGACTGACGATGAGTGGGGCTCTGTCCT
The DNA here is from genome assembly GCA_050295575.1 of Gammaproteobacteria bacterium. Lineage (GTDB taxonomy): Bacteria > Pseudomonadota > Gammaproteobacteria > JACNJF01. The sequence goes on from JBNKPX010000054.1 coordinate 17,378, forward strand.
CAGGGTGTAGCAGACGTTTAAATGTAGAGAAGCTGTTTGCCAGCTCGTTATCAAGGTAGCCTAGTTGCTGTTTCCATTGTGCTGAAAGATAAAATGTGTCAGTTGTTAAATCCCAGTCCCAGATTCCATAGTGGCTGGATTCTATCAGCAGGCGATAGCGCTCTTCACTGGCTCTTAGCTGTGTCTGATGACGGGCATCTTCAATAGCCCTGTTAACCGCTTCTGGTAGCCGTGCCAGCCGATCCTTAAGGATGTAGTCAACTGCGCCCTGTTTCAGCATATTCACCGCCGCTTCCTCTCCAATGGCGCCGGTGACGAAGATGAAAGGGATGTTCAGGTCGAAGGCCTGTAGTGCTTGCAGGGCCTTGAAGCCATCGTAATCTGGCAGGTTATAGTCAGACAGGATGCAATCGGGTTGAAACGATTCCAGTGCTTCGAGGAATGCTGTTTCAGTTTCAACCCGTTGAATTTTGAAGTTAAGCCTTCCTTTTTGTAACATGCGCTGGTTTAATTCTGCATCAAAGGGGTTGTCCTCCAGCATCAGAATCCGTATGGGGCTCGGCATTAATCAGCCCTTATTTCAGCGGGTACTCGGTTAACCAGTACCCAGTATAAACCGAGATTTGCCACGGTTTGTGCAAATTCATCGAATGCTACGGGTTTGGCCACGAAACTGTTTATACCAAGCTCGTAAGCCTGAACCAGATCCTGATCTTCCTTGGATGAAGTCAGCACGACAACGGGGAGTTTATGTGTTTCTGGGCGGTTACGGATTTGGGTTAATACCTCAATACCATCCAGCTTGGGTAACCTCAGATCCAGTAATACGACACGAGGTAAGTCGGATTTGCGATCAGCGTAGTTAGCACGGCAAAAGATATAATCCAGTGCTTCTTCTCCATCTTTTACCCAATGTAACCGGTTGGCCAGATTATGTTTTTGTAGTGAGCGAATGATCAGTTCCGCATCATTGGGATTATCTTCAACCAGCAAGATATCCACGATACTTTTTTCCATTTTATTATCTCCTTACATTGTAGCGTCCACTTGAAAAAGGCTAAAGCCTGGCCATTAAACCTGTTTAGAGGATCCAGACAGTATTCAAGGGAGAGGGTGCTGATTCAAGCTTGATCCCTGTAAACTCTACGTTTTTTTGATTTATCAGGCTTCAGAAAGTCCTTTGTTTCAACACCTTATAGTAGCTTTTAGCCTGTATTGCTAAATTTATTTGCTGTGCCCGGGAATTGGGCGGTTTCCTGATAATAGTCTATTATCAGGTCGAGGCGTATGACTCAAACAATATATAGCAAGTCATTCAAGGCCCTCCCAGACATAAAAAGGAGTAATTATGATCCCCGTTTCAAGGAAGCTCAGCAGGTTTATTCCCGCAACCTACTTCTTGATTGTTCTATTTCCAATCATTCTGGTTTCGTTGATATGGGTGAATAATCTGTTAAACCTCAACGAGGTACAAAAGCAGCAGGTAGAGCAACGATTCTATAACTCACATAAAAAAATGGTTGAACATGAAGTCGATAGTATTGTGGATAGCATCGACAAGGTTCGTGATGAAACACGCACTGCTCTTATTCAGCAGGCGAGAGATTACATGTCAATCACCATGAGAATAGCCCAGGTAGTGTATGAGGCCGAGCATCTGATGCACTCGAAAGAAACATTGAGTCAACATGCAGTGGATGATATTGAGCCGGTACTTATTGCCGAGCAGTTTGATTCCTTGTGGATTTTCGATCATGAAAAGAAGGTGCTTTATCGTAGTGAGAAAACCAGCAATGAAGATACTATCAATTTTGAAGAGGAATGTGTTCAATCCGCATTGAATCAACCGGGAAAGGCAAAGTTGTGTGAGCTTATCACGCAAAATAACAAGCAATTTACATTTATTATTGAATATTTTGGCCCTCTCGATTTGCTGGTTGTTATCGGAGTTTCGCACAAACAGATAGAAGAAAAGGCCCGGCAACGGGTATTGGCGATGATAAGTGATGTTCGTTACGGAGAGGGTGGTCAGGAGTACCTGTTCGCATTTCAATACGATGGCATCTACCTCAGCCATCCCGAGCAAAAATATATTGGTATGAACCTCATCGATATCAAAGATCCCAATGGCGTTGAGATCAATCGAGAGCTGGTGCGCACCGCCCAACAGGGAGGAGGGTACGTATATTATGTCTGGGATCGCTACAAGACCGGAACACTAGTAGATAAAGTGAGCTATGCCAGAGGTTATCCTGATTGGGGATGGGTTATAGGCACAGGGTTTTATCTGGATACCCTGTTTGAAAGGCAGTCGAAACAGGATGACCTGCTGAGTGACTTGCTGAAAGAATGGACCCTTTATGGTGTGTTGATGATGCTCGGATTACTGGCGATTTCAGTCTGGGTGGCATTGCGGATTTTCAAAGGATTTAATCAGGAACTTGCGCATTTCAATACTTTTTTCCTGCGCAAAGTGGATGAGGCAGAACCGATTGAGCTCGACCGGTTGTATTTCGATGAGTTCAGAGATCTGGCCCGGAGTGGTAACGCTATGCTCGCGGCCAGACAAAAAGCAGAGCAACAGCTTATAGATGTTTTCAACAGTATGGATGATGTGATCTATATTGCAGACCCGCAAACCTATGAACTGTTATTCGTCAATGCCGCATTTGAGCGTCAGTATGGAGAGAATACGTTGGGTCAAAAATGCTTCAAAACCCTGCAGGGCTTAGACGCTCCCTGTGATTTTTGCAGCAATCCTTTCATTTTTGGCGCTAATCTCGGCAATGCTCATGTCTGGCAAATCGAAAACAAGGTAGATAAACGATGGTATGACATTGTCGATAGAGCCATATTATGGCATGACGGGCGCTATGTCAGGTTCCAGCATGCGCGTGATATCACCGAGCAAAAGCAGGCTGAAATAGAACGCGAACATTATCAGGCGAAACTGGAGCTGGCAGTTGAAAAACGCACTCAAGAATTACAGGCAAAAACCGATCAACTGCAGCAGGCAAACAATGATCTGGAAGGGTTCAGTTATTCCGTGTCACATGATTTACGTTCACCCTTGAGAGCTATCGATGGTTTTGTTGCAATACTCACAGATGAGTATGGAGATAAGCTGGATGAAGAGGGGTTCAGGCTGTTTGGTATCGTGCAGGATAACGCCCGCAAGATGGGAGAGCTGATAGACGATATTCTGGCTTTCTCACGTGCTGGTCGACTGGAGATAGAAAGGCAGCATATCGATATGACCCAACTGGTGAAAAGTGTATGGAAAAACTTACAGGGTCAATACTCAGATCGCAATATAGATTTTCGTTGCAATGATTTGCCAGCGGTTGAGGCTGACCCCAATGCCATTCGGCAGGTGTTATCTAACCTGATCAGCAATGCGGTCAAGTTCTCTGCTGCTAGTGACCCCATTGTTATTGAAGTGAAGGGCAAAGTTATTGACGGTTATATTCGTTACTCGGTGAGCGATAATGGTGTTGGCTTTAGTGATGAATATAAGGGCAAGTTATTTGTTATGTTCCAACGACTACATGGTATGGATGAGTTCGATGGAACCGGTGTAGGACTGGCCATCGTCAAACGCTTTATACAGAAACACGGAGGGAGAGTGGATGCGCAGGCCACTCCGGGTGATGGTGCTACCTTTATTTTCGAGTTGCCTAGCAGCATAGGCACCTTTGATCTAACCCCATCGGGATAGATCGAATACCTCTATTGAGTTCAAGCACCTACATTTTTTCGGGTTGATACATGAGAGCTTGAATATTAGAATCGGTTAATAAATTAATTAACTACCATCAATAATCCGGCTATGTCTATGACAGGCTGGATTTTTTGCTATTAACCGAACTGCAGGCCTCAATCATGCTGGACCCAACCCTCCAATCAGATCGCGATATTGGTAATGTCGAGATCAAGGAAACGACCTGTTATATGTGCGCCTGTCGCTGCGGCATACGTGTCACGCTACGTGATGGGGAAGTACGCCATATAGAGGGCAATCCCAATCATCCGCACAACGAGGGTGTTATCTGCGCTAAAGGCTCATCCGGCATCATGAAGCAGTATTCACCCGCGCGTATTACCAAACCGCTATTACGCAAACCGAATGCTGAACGTGGCGAGTCTGAGTTCGAAGAAATTTCCTGGGACAGGGCCTTCGATATCATGCAGGAGCGCCTGGCACGTATCCGCTCTGATGACCCTAAGAAATTTGCGCTGTGTACCGGCCGCGATCAGATGCAGGCATTGACCGGCATGTTCGCCAAGCAGTTTGGTACGCCCAACTATTCGGCTCATGGCGGATTCTGTTCGGTGAATATGGCAGCAGGCATGATCTATACGATTGGTGGATCATTCTGGGAATTTGGCGGGCCAGATCTAGATCGCGCCAAGCTATTCGTGATGATCGGTACCGCCGAGGATCATGACTCCAACCCACTCAAGATTCATATCTCAAAATTCAAACGTCGTGGCGGAAAATTTATTTCCATCAACCCCATCCGTAGCGGATATTCGGCTATAGCCGATGAATGGGTACCAATCAAACCCGGTACCGATGGTGCGTTGATGATGGCTTTGATTCATCAGTTGATCAAACAGGGACTGTATGACCGTGAATTTCTGGTGCAATACACCAATTCTGCAGAGCTGGTCGTTGACGATCTCAAACGCGATGATCACGGTCTATTCAAACGTTTTGAAATGCATATTGATGAAGGCTGTTTTGATCCGGAAAACAAGCTGTGGTGGGATCGAGAGCTGGATAAGGAAATCTCTACCCATACGCCGGGTGTCGATCCGCGCCTGCTGGGGTCTTTCAAGCTGGAAGATGGTACTCCAGTTAAACCTGCGTTCCAGTTGCTCAAGGAAAGGGTAGAGGAATATACCCCTGAGTGGGCCGAAGGCATTACCGGTATTCCTGCTGAGACCATTATTCGACTGGCACATGAAATGGGGGTTACAGCGCGTGACCATCAGATCGAGTTGCCGATCCAGTGGGAAGATTGCTGGGATAATGTGCATGAGTCGGTCAAGGGTAATCCGGTTGCCTTCCATTCGATGCGCGGTCTGGCCGCTCATTCCAACGGTTTTCAGTCAATACGTGCGCTGAGCATACTGATGACGCTGTTGGGTACGATTGATCGACCCGGTGGTTTTCGTCATAAGGCACCATTCCCCAGACCTATTCCACCGTGCCCGAAACCACCCAATAGTCCAGATGGTGTTCAACCAGATACTCCACTGGATGGTATGCCTCTGGGCTGGCCTGCAAAACCTGAAGACCTGTTTATCGATGATGAAGGTAAACCGGTGCGTCTCGACAAGGCATTTTCCTGGGAGTATCCCTTGTCGGTACATGGCCTGATGCACAATGCGATAACCAATGCCTGGCGCGGTGACCCGTACAAGATCGATACCATGCTGTTATTTATGGCCAACATGGCGTGGAATTCATCGATGAATACCGTCAATGTGCGCGACATGCTGAAAGACAAGGATGAAAACGGCGAATACAAGATTCCATTTTTGATAGTCTGCGATGCATTCCAGTCCGAGACGGTAGCCTTTGCGGATCTGGTATTACCCGATACCACCTATCTTGAGCGCTACGATGCGCTCTCCATGCTGGATAGACCTATCTCTGAATACAGTGGCCCGGTGGATTCAGTACGTATACCAGTATTACCACCAAGCGGTGAATGCAAGCCGTTTCAGGAAGTATTAATCGAGCTGGGTTCGCGTCTGGGCCTGCCAGCTTTTGTAAAAGATGATGGCACGCCTAAATACCGCGACTATCCTGACTTTATCACCAACTATGA
>JBNKPX010000055.1:0-22920 GCA_050295575.1 Gammaproteobacteria bacterium
CAGGTTATGAGTTTCAGCCAGACGAAGATATTCATTAATGCCCCAGGGTGTATCATCAGAAAGTCCAGCATGGCGAATCTTTCCAGCCTTAATACAGTCATCCAGCGCAGTTAGAATATCCAGATGTTCCGCACGCTCTTTTTCGACATCGACTGTTTCGTAGTCCAGATGCTGGGGCCAGTGCTTGGAAAAATGAGGGCTAGTACGGTTAGGCCAGTGCAATTGATACACATCGATATAATCAGTCTGCAGACGCTTGAGTGAATCATCTACAGCCTGTTTAATGGTTTTCCCGCTAATGTCAGACCCTCCACGTATCCAGGGCAGTCCACTCCCCGCAATCTTGCTGGCAATCACAATATCCTGACGTTTAGCGGGGTTTTTAGAGATCCAGCTACCAATACAGGTTTCGGTGGTGCCATAGGTATCCGCCGTTGGCGGCACCGCATACATCTCCGCAGTATCAATAAAGTTAATACCCTGCTCCAGCGCATAATCAATCTGTTCGGAAGCTTCCTGAACAGTATTCTGGTAACCCCAGGTCATAGAGCCAAGACAAACCTCTGAAACCTGTAAATCACTGCTGCCTAGTTTTTTATATTTCATCGTTCCTCACCTGTTCAGGATTAAATACACTATTCACAAGTCCCTAGAATACCTGTTTATAGAAAAAAAATACCCCTGGCTTTTGAAGAATTTAAAAAACTCTAAAAGACAATGCAAATAAATCAGTTAAGGAACCTCTGATCAATTCAAATTTGAGAAAAACGGAAATCATAGTTTTCTTTTTTTCGTGCTCTAATAATTCATGGGCGAATTATTCAGGGCTTACTTAAATACTCCTTCATCCAGCTTTTCGGGCAGCAGAGCATCTACCTCATCAAATCTAACAATTCTCACCCCTCGATGATCCTTCAGGAACTCCTTTGCATCCTCAAGTGTTTCCAGTGGGATTAATTCATGCCCCATTGGCCCAAGCACATCGGAACCAATCACATAATAGGCTTTGTGGGCATCGATGAGCGACACACTGTAGTACTCGGTAACACCGATAGAGACAATATTCTTCAACTCATGTCCAGGTGCCCATTTAGGTAAATCCTGCAGGTATTTAAAAAGATCTTTGGCACCATCAAAATGATGTGTATGTCCATTTTTATACAACACCGTAGCAACCCAGTCAGGATATTTCGCAACAAACATGCCACACACAGGGCAGGTATCCCTGGGGCCAGGTTTAGGTAAATCCAGAGTCTCTGCATTAACTGCAGTTGAGAAAATCACGCTTAGGCACAACAACAACCAGTTTGTTCTTGAACACATCATCATATTCATTTTTTTACCCATTAAAAAGAATTCACCACAGAGGTCACAGAGTACACAGAGAAGAAACTGTGTTTTTTTCGCACCGTTTGCGATTAACACCTCAAAACCTCTGTGCACTCAGTGTTCTCTATGGTAACGCTTTCAGGGACCTCTGATTAGCCCTGTTGGTTCATCTTCATTTGCATCATTTTTTTGCGCTTTTCCGCACGATTCTTTCTGATCATCATGGTGTTGCTTGCCATACCCAGATAGGCCTGTGTCAGGGCTTCATTAAAATCACCCAACTCACCACCTTTGTCGGCCTGCATAGCCTTAGCTGTATCTAAAGAGGCAAACGCCATACTGCTCTTCTTACTCATGGTGCCTTTGAGTTTTGAGCCAATCAGGTAGGTGACCTTATCAACATTGACCAGTGGTTTGATTTTTTTACTGGAACCAAAGTCTGGTGCATAGATGGCCTTAGGGCCACGATCCATATTCAATGAAAGGCTGATTGCCAGACAATGGATAGAGCAGGTTCCATCTGCCAGTCCATCATCGTAGTGCACCAGATGGCGGCTATGATTGAACTTTGTACGATTCATACCACAATAAGGGCAGCTCGGGTATTTGCTGAGTTCATTCTCAAGAGGGTTATCATCCGGGGCGCTCCTGGGGATAAACTGCAACGGAGTTCCATCACCATCACATGACTTGCCCGGTGCGCTGACCCAGCCTTTGCCAGGAATCATAGCACCAACCTTACTGCCTGCCGTTGCAGTAAAGGTGAAACCACCCAGGCCAATTGCGGCTATAGCCTTCATTATATCTCTGCGATCATTACTGTGTTTTTCACTCATATGAGTTTCTCCTTTTTTTAGATTAAAAAATAAATACCAACTGTTTATCTGTAATCACTGGCTTCATAACAATGACGTGACTATCTGTTCAAACACTGCGACAGGGGTTTCACCTAACAAACGGGTGTGCAGCTTGCCATCTCTATCAACGATTAAAGCTGAAGGTAATGATGTAATCGCATAATTCCTTGCTACATCACCTTTATCATCGAGTAAAACCTCATAGGAAATATTCAGGCCTTCGATAAATGCCATTGCAGTCTGTTCATCCTGATCAATATTGAGCGCGAGCACGGCAAGCCCCTGCTCTCTATATTTCTGATAGATTGTCTCGAAGTCACGCAATTCCTTTTTACAACTGGGGCACCAGTCAGCCCAGAAACTAATCAATACCACCTTGTTATTAAAGTCATCAGGGAAGTGAACAGTTTGCAGTTGCAGGTTTTTTAAACTGAAGGATGGCGTCGGCTGCCCTTTAACCAGAGCCACGTCATGATCACTACAAGCTGTCATCATCAGCAGTAATATAGACATCATTAATGAGAGCTTTGCCTGTTTCACTGTCACCACCATACCGATTGCATGGTCAGGGAGGACTGCAACACCCAGTAGGTGGACATGGCATAGAAAATCACAAAAAGAATCAGCGATTTCCAGGTGATTCTGGTGCTATCTATTGCTACTGCCTGCCTGAGGCTGGGGATGTTACTCCAGGGTGAAATCGCCCCCGCCGCCAACGCCATAGCCACGGCTAAAAACAGTGGGATATACAGAGTGTAACCCGCATAGTCATGCCCCGATTTCAAGATGCAGAACGGACAATGATGATGCGGATGTTCATAGATATATAAAGAGATATAAGAAACAATTGAAACCAGAGCTGCTATAAATGCACCTACGGCAGAGAACGCAAATACCAGGCCTCCTTTTTTCCTCATCAGATAAAAAGTACCCGAAAGCATCACCAGCAGACCAGAGCCATACAATGCAACAATGGCCTGCCCTGGTGTCAGGCTGGAAACCTCGGCAGCTACACCTTTTGCATCTGCAGAAAATAAGGAGCCACAGCAAGAGGTAATAACATCAGGATTCATTCCCAGAAAATAGCGTGCCTGTACATAAAACTCCGCTGCCACCAATGGCAGGATAACGAGCAATAGCCCGTACTTAATCCTGACCAGGGGATAGTCATAACCCTTATTATCCAGGTAATTAAGCGCAAGCCAGACACTACCACTGAAGAAAATCGCAATCTTCAAAAATAATGTCGGCCAGCCCCATGCATTCACATTCAACACGCCGGTCGCACACATAGCGCCCACAAACTGTCCGGACATGGATTCTGCATTGTAAACAAACAACAATAAGGAAATCAGTTCAGAGACAAAGGCCATACTAAGCAAGGTTGATATCAGATAAGTACCTCGCTCCAGACGTAACTGCAATTCACTACCACTATTAATATCCCAGCTCCTTAAGATACGAAGCGCAAACACAGTGGCTAATAGCAGCATTAGACAGATCACAGCGGAAACGATAAATAATGCAATGATGGCTGGATTCAGTAGCATGATTAGCGCTGCGTAATCTCGCCATCACGCATTTCAATCACCGTATCAACGACTGGTGAATCGAACACATCCGAATCGTGGCTGGTCATCAAAATCGTTTTACCTGACTGCCTTAATTCATCCATCTGCCCCATCAATTCCTGCGACAGTTTTGAATCCAGATTCGCCGTAGGTTCGTCGGCAATGACTATCTGAGGGTTATTGATTAAGGCTCTACAGATGGCAACCCGCTGCGACTCTCCACCCGATAGCCACTCCACCGGATTATTCTTCACCCGCTGTAAAGCAAACTGCGAAATAAGCGCCTCGGCTGATTGCTTAAGCTCTCTATGCTTCAGCCCCAGTGGATAGGCTGGCAGCATAATATTCTCCAGTACACTCAGTCCCTGAATCAGATTAAATTTCTGAAATATAAAGCCAAAGGTATGACGTCTGATATCGGTTAGAAAACGCTCGGGCAATCCCGAGAGGATTTGATCCTCCAGCATAATACGGCCTGAGGTAGGACGCGAAAGACAACCGATCATGGATAACAGCGTGGTTTTGCCCGAGCCACTGGCACCTTTCAGACAGCTAACCTTACCGGCTTCCAGTTGCAGAGAAACATCGCGGATCGCATGGAACTCATTATGCCTGCCCTTATTAAATACCTTATTGATATTGCTTAACGTAATCAGCATGGCACTAACGCATGATCGCATCGGGATCGGTAACCGATGCCTGCCAGATAGGAATGATAGTCGCGACAACATACGGAAAAACCGTAAAGAAAAATAATGTGGCTATCTGCAGGCCATCAATAAAGGGCTGCAGCTTGAACTGAGGATACAAGGTAGCCCAACCCTTAAGCACAGGTTCAAACAATACTGTAGCGCTGTAAAAGACATGCAGATAAGCAATCAGATAGCCGATGATAAAAGCCGTCAGCGAGATAATTACGCCCTCCCAGAACTTCATGCGCAGGATGTCGCCTGACTCCCAGCCTACGGCTTTCAAGATTCCAATCTCACGCTTCTCTTCAGCGGATAGTCCAGAAGCCTTATCCCAGGCAAAAATAACAAAGGCCAGTATGGAGGCAATAAGTAATACAAAGACTATGCCCTGACGCCAGGAAAAAATACTGTCATAGGTACGCAGAATTTCTTCACGCAATACCGGACGCACATCGGGCAATCTTTCAATCAATTTCTCTGCCACCTTGCGTACTTCTCGTGGGTTGCGCACAGAAAGGACGATATCGGTGAACTGCCCTTCGGCTATACCGCTGATCACTCTAAAGGCTTTACTCGAAATCAATACCATATCAGTTGTGATCAATTCAGATTCCTGACTAAAAAGCTCTTTAATCTGAAATGAATAGGTCTTGTTATTAGAGCGAATAGTGAAATAATCGCCGACATCAACAGTCAACGCACGAGCAATACCCGCACCAATAATCGCTTGCGTGGTATCCAGTCCCCGCTCATCAGTCGCCATCACGGTATAGTTTGCCTTTACCACCGGGTTGTAGAAATAACCCCATAGCCGAGCTTTCTTCGAGCTCACGCCACGCAGTCGACCTGTTTTTTCCAGGTAACTCTCAGGTATCAAGGCCTGACGCCCAGCCTCCAGTCGCTGTACTATGATTTCAGGAGAATTCTGCAGGATGATCCCGGCTTCTTTTTTTAACGCATGGGTAAATAGCATTACCGTAGCCAGCATAAAGACGATTAAGCTGTAAACCATTAGTAGACCGAAATTCTTACCCTTCCTTCGCAAAAGAGAAGACACGGTGAACTCAATCAGGTAAGCCTGCTTACGTATAAACCCCATCATGGCGTTAGCTTCTCGGGTACCTGATAGAGGGATCCCGAAGGAAAATAATCAAAGGAAGCCGGAGAATTTTGGAAAGCTGAGTGTCGATCAGCCAGTGACAGGTGGCGTGTATAACGCGCCTCGGTAAACAGGGCTAAATCGGACAAGCCTAACTCACTAACCAGCTTTGCCCTTCTCTGCAACAATTCCATTGCTGCATCCTGCCGTAGACCAGCATCTAGAATAGTGAGGAATATCGCCACAAAACCAGTTATAAAAAACACCGCAACAAAGGTGGGCTTGCGCATAGCAGGAATCTTTAGCTCTTTCGTATATGACTACTTGGGATGCAAGATGCTACCCGTTAGCAAAAGAATAGGGAGTGACAAATTGTCGCAGGCAAGCCTGTTCGCAGTCACAGGTGTTTGTTATTAGAGGTTTAGTTGATCTGGATTCAGAAACCAGAGATTAATAAAAGGTTGAAAAGGTTAGTTTTCCCGAACAAACGGGGTACACATCTCCTGAAAACAGCACTGTCTTGAGCTATGCTCATAAGCTAGAGGATTATAAAAATCCTTACAGGCAAGATCTGATTAAGCCATGAATTATCGACACTCCAGTCCAGGCTGCAGTTTTCTCGATAAGTGGCAGGCCCCTGAGGAAACTGGCACCTCCTTGATAACACTGTCTCAGGCCAATCGATATCTAACAGAGGGTAAAGAATTATGAATCATCTGGACGAATGGGTTCATTTAATCGCCAAACAGCTTAAATCCGAAGCCGAGTTGATTGGCGTACAGGCGAAAAGTGAACTATACGAGGATGCCGCACGGAACACTTTCGTGCGCATGGTGTTAGATCCATTTCTGCCCAGTAGCTATACGGTCGGATCGGGCAAGGTCATCGATGCGGCCGGTAATATATCACTGCCTCAGGATATCGTCATTTATCGAAGTGACTATCCTCAGTTCAATATGCCGGGCAGCCATGATGTATTCATCTATGAGAGCGTGCTGGCAACTATTCAGGTGCGCTCAAAGCTGGTTCGTAAATCGTTTTTCAGTGCCATGGATCAATGCGCCTCACTGGGTAGCCTCACCCCTGCCATCGATCTTGCGACCAGACGCGCAATCGCCGAAAAAATGAAAATGCAGACGGATGCCCAGCACCAGTACATACACCCCGACCCACTGCATACCGGGCGCTTCAACCTGATTGCTCGGCCACATTGTTTCATTTATGCCTTTACAGGGTACCAAACCAGCGAACATCAACTGGCTGAAAATCTCACCAAATGGATCGATTATTACCATCAGGATCATGCTGCCCTGCAACTGAAATCCCTGCCTTCGGTGATCGCAACACAGGGATGTTTTGCATGGCGCAATACCGCGCCCTTTACCATCAAGCAGCGCGCCTTGATGGGTGTTGGCAACGATCCAGCACCCTTGCGCCTGATCATTTTACAGTTAATGCACGCTCTCAATCGGCGCCTGCAAAACACCAGTGATGGCTATGGCATTAAATCGACTATTGCTCCCTACCTTGCGCACTTTGAAGCACCCAAAATTAGTGAAATGGTTGGCAGCGCATTAAATCCAGGGGATAAAAAACCAGCACCGATCAATCAACCGGTTCCAGAACAGTTTGCTGTTAAAGACAAGCCACCCACAGTAGCAAAACGCCCACCTGAAACAAAAGCGCCAATTGCTGAACCTGTCGCATCAGCTGCTCATGTGGCCAGCACAAACACAGCCCAGCCCGCACAACCTGCAGAGAAAAGTCATTTGCCGACATCTCCTGCATCTAGTCACAGCTCATCAACAATCGCACAGGAAGGCAATACAAGCACTTCAACGCCGATGACTACAGACGTAGAAAAACCTGTTCAAGCAGCTAAGCAGCCTGCCACAACAGATAGCAAAAGTAACGCAAGCAAGCCCCAGATTAAGGATATTTCAGCTCTCAGATCCCGTATATCGGCTGCCAGCACCACTAATCAGCCGCAGGAACCCAGCCCCATTCCTAAATCCACCAACCCACTCTCTCTATTCAATACTGAAACGGAGAAAGAGGAAGTTGAAGAGTATAAGTTTGATCCCATTGATGACCTCAAGTCTGAACCTGAGACTGTAGAGAAGAAGGCTGAAGAACCTGATGATGCCTTGCAGGCGACTCAATTAATCGATAACAGCCAATCGGGTCACGACCATCACAACGGAAAGGCCGATTTTACGAAAACACAAAAACTCCCAGATAAGCTGACGAGTCAGAAAAAGGATGGCGACACAAAGGATCCGTTAATGGATACCATGATAGAAGCGCCGGGAACAATGGAAAAGACAAAATCCAGTTCCCCCGAAAAAAAATCAGCATACGTAACCGAAACATTGATATAGCGGGAGTTCCGTGGACTGCCTGCGGAACTCCCCTCCCTGCTAGATAATTTTTCAGCTTTTTGTCTCTCAGCTGCACAGCATAATCACAGCAGCAGACCTTGATGGACAAAGATCCCTGATCTAACGCCGACCACCTGAGCCAGAACCACCGCCAGATCCTGATCCACCGCCTGCGCCTGAACCACCGCCAGATCCAGAACCACCTCCTGAACCAGAACCACCGCCAGATCCTGAACCACCTCCGGAACCTGATCCATCACCTGTGCTATCTCTATCCCTGGACTGATCCATATCCATGAATTTATCAGGATCCTGTATTAAATCAGGATCTTTAAGTTGATCACGATCCCGGGTTCTCAGTTGATCGCGTAGCGCTTCATGGTCCTCATCTTGCTGATCATCTCGAATCTGACTTCGGGTCTGTTCCCGCTGTTGAACAGGCTCACCCTGAGCTTCCTTCTCAGTCAATCTAAATTGATGAGTATTCTGGTATTGAAACTGCGCTTCTGGGGGCTCATCGACTGCATATGCAGAAGATGTAAACACGGCAACAGCGGCCAATGTAGCAATTGTAAGAAATTTAGTTTTCATGGCTATCTCCTTCACGTTTCTAGACGTGGGAACATTTCCCACATGAAATAAATATATGTGGTAATTATTCCCACGTCAAGCTAATATCAGTATTAGATAACGAAGGTTTTTTAAGCATTTTCTAACTGAAACATTTATTCGTTTAAATTCAATTAGTTAGAAAGACACCCAAACATTGGCCGTACAGGAAACATGAATAAAGTCACACAACTGAAAACACGGCATACCTTGATCAGGGCTTTAAAGGGCATCCTGCGGCCATTGATCAGGCTGATGATTCAGCATCAAGTTACCTTTCCGGCTCTGCGTGAATTACTTAAGGAGGTATATGTAGAGGTAGCGAATGAAATCATTCAGCGTGATGGTGAAGCCGCGAATAACAGCCGTATCTATATCCTCACGGGCGTGCATAGAAAGGACATCAAACGTATCTTCGAACAGGAGCCAGAGGACTCTCCACCAGCAGACCTGTCTCTTGGTGGCGCCGTGATAGCCAACTGGACCGCAAAGCGCGAATACCTGGATGGGCAGGGTATGCCGCGAGCATTGAAAAAAACGGGTAATGATGATGAACCCGGTTTTGAGCAACTAGTCGCCAGTGTCAGCAAGGACGTGCGCCCTCGAGCCCTGCTCGATGAATGGTTACGTCAGGGCCTGGTCAGCCTGCAACAGGATCAGGTAGTACTTAACGAAAGGGCTTTCATACCTTCAGAAGACTTCGAAAAACTCTGCTTTTATCTGGAAAGGAATATCCGTGATCACCTTTCAACTGCAACTCATAACCTGCTGAAAGAAGGCGAGCCGATGCTTGAACGCAGCGTGTACTACGGCAAGTTGACAGCAGAATCGGTACAGCAGTTACGTATACATGCCGATGAAATGGCAATGAACATGCTCAACGAAATCAACCAGCGAGCTATGCAACTGCGCCAGGCAGATAGCAATAAGGAAAACACCGACTCTCGATTCACGCTCGGCTGTTACTGGCACGAACAGGAAAAATCATCATGAAAACACTATCAACTTTACTGAGTATTTTTACCCTTCTATTCATTGCAGCCTGTGCAAATAATCAGTCGATGCAACTAGCTGAAAGCGACGACGATGAATTCGGTATCGGCGGTACCGGGATTATGGCAGGTAATCAACAGGGCAGCGGAATCATCGGCATGATTACCGGCTATGGATCGATTTTTGTAAATGGCATTGAAGTAGAAACCAGCAACAAAGCTTCGATCAGTATCGATGGCATCAAGGTTAAAGATCATGATTTTGAGATTGGCGAAGTGGTAGAAGTGCTTAGCAAGGACACAAAAGCCCACACTCAGGCACAACACATCAATATCCGCCATGAAATCATTGGTCCTGTTTCTCATTATGATTCTGGCAAGAAAACAGCAATCATTCTTGGTCAAACCATTCAGCTATCTGAGACAGTCAGTACAGGCTTTGACTTAGGAGACACATTAGCCGTTTCAGGATTTACAGACCCGGCAGGCCTGATTCACGCCACACATATCAAACATACAACAGACAAGCCGATACTGTTGCGTAATGCAACAAGACCTGAAGAGCACAGCCTTCCATATAATATGGTAGCAAAGTGGGTAATTCAGGGGTATTCCGAAAACTATGCGTCACAATGGAACTTTAAGAGTGCAAATATTCCGGGCCAGAAAAATCATCTACCGGTTATTTTTGAGGTGACAAATCCCAATTCAGAGTCTGCCACCATAAAGCTGCTCTCGCCGCAGCAGTTAATGAAAGGGTCACGCTATCATTCATCTTTTCAACGGAAAGGTATACCAAATAGATCTATGCAACCTGGACGACAATCAGGTTCAGGGGGACATGGACGTAAATAATAAACCTCACCTCGGGTGATTTTAAATTAATATTTACCACAGAGAGCACAGAGGAATAAATTTTTTTGGTAACTACAAAGTTCAAAAGTAGAAGACTTTTAAGAATCGAAGAACTAAAAAAATGAATTTTAACAATTCTTTCTCTGTGCTCTCCGTGTTCTCCGTGGTAAATTTTTTTAAACATTTTAATTGACTTACAAAATTCACAGGCGTACAGTCGCGCCCCTAATTTTTCAACTTCAAACTTACGGAGGTAATCAATGGTTTTATCAAAAACTCAACTGAGCCTCGCGTCCTTTACCTTCCGGTAATTTCTTCCGGTCGACCGGACCGGGCTCCAATTAAATATTAATTTTTATTAAGCCGATTGCAGGCTATGGATTATTACGTCTATTTGCCACTGCTTTTAATCGGCCTATGGAGCATGGAATGAAACAATCTAAAAATTGGCTCAAAGAAGCCAGAAGTTTATGCGCTGAACCAGGCCCTGAAGATGGGATAGATCCGCGCATCATTGCACGAGCAATGGACAGAAAACCGAGGGGCCACAAAAGCGAACAGCTCAGTAAACAGGCTCTACATACTTTAAGCATGGTGTTTGCAGGCGAACTAACTGACCCAGTATTTGGGGAATTAGAAATACATGATGTAACAACTAGTGATGACGGTCAGTTTTTAACGGTGACATTCAGTGTTAGCGACCCAGAACTGTTACCTGCTGAGAGCTTGATATTGGAAAAGTGTAATTCAATTGAAGGTTATTTACGCTCAACCATCGCTCGCTCGGTACAACGAAAACGTATACCAGCCTTAAAGTTTAAAATAGTGTTGGTAGAAAATAAGGAGAATAGTTATGCCTATTCAAAAAACAATCAGTAAAGGAAAAGTACCGGTAAAGATCTACACCGACGAGGTGGAATCGGGCGCCATGCAGCAACTTTACAACATGGCTCAATTACCATTTATTCACAGCCATATCGCCGCTATGCCCGATGTTCATATGGGGAAAGGGGCTACGGTAGGTTCGGTGATTCCTACCAAAGGCGCCATTATTCCTGCTGCAGTAGGGGTTGATATCGGCTGTGGCATGAATGCAATTCGCCTGTCGATTAATGCTAGCGATCTGCCGGATAACTTACGCGCAGTCCGCCTGGCTATCGAGGAGGCGATCCCTGTGGGTTTTAACATGCACACAACTGATCGTGCTCGGCGTTCAACCATACAGGCTTTGTCTGGTGGACTGGATCAAATTATCGGTAAGCACAAAAAGATTTACTCGATGCAGAAAAAGCCTTATCAGACCTGGATACGCCAGATTGGCACGCTGGGTGGAGGTAATCATTTCATCGAATTATGTCTTGATGAAAATGATGATGTCTGGGTGATGCTGCATTCTGGCAGCAGAGGCGTAGGCAATGTGATTGGACAATACTTTATCAGTCTTGCAAAAAAAGATATGGGCCAGCACCTGATAAATCTGCCGGATAAGGATCTGGCTTATTTCATCGAAGGTGCCCGCTATTTCGATGATTATATTCAGGCTGTTGAATGGGCTCAGGATTACGCGATGGCCAATCGTCGGGAGATGATGCATTTAATATTAAAAGCATTGAGAAAGAAATTACCGAAGTTTGGTATTACCAAAGAAGCAATTAACTGCCATCACAATTATGTATCAAGGGAATTTCACTTTGGTGAAAATGTATATATCACTCGTAAGGGTGCCATCAGCGCAGACATGGATGAGCTGGGGATTATCCCTGGTAGCATGGGAGCTAAATCCTACATTGTACGCGGTAAAGGCAATGCGCAATCATTCTGCTCCTGTGCACATGGCGCTGGTAGAAAAATGAGCCGCAGTGCTGCAAAACGTCAGTTCAGTG
Source organism: Gammaproteobacteria bacterium (assembly GCA_050295575.1). Taxonomy (GTDB): domain Bacteria; phylum Pseudomonadota; class Gammaproteobacteria; genus JACNJF01. Next base: position 12,269 of record JBNKPX010000055.1, read on the forward strand.
AACAGGATGTAGAAACACAGACAGCAGGGATAGAGTGCCGCAAAGATAAGGGTGTGATCGATGAAATCCCATCTGCGTATAAAGACATTGATCAGGTGATGCAGAATCAATCTGATCTTATTGAAGTAGTACATACCCTGAAGCAGGTTATCTGCGTAAAGGGTTAGCTTAGTTATTTTTAACCGGAGACGTGCATGTTTATTAAACAGCCAAAACAAATGAGATATCGATTAATGAAAGACCGATTTAGAAAGAGACAAAATTATGAAAACAGAGATTTTAGATGAGGTAATAGCCTGCTTGCCAGAAGAGCGAACCTTGTTTCACTACTTCAAGGGGCAATATGCCTATCAACTGCTGTCTTATGCCAGCAGAAAACAAACCAGCGTAAAAGCGATAAAGCAATCTGCTTATCAAAGACTACTGAATCAACAGGACATAAAGCTGTTATTAGCCGAACTGGGTAATGGAAGGCTCAATCCCGAATTATTTCAGCATGTATGGAAAGATAACAGCCAGCCATTTGTATTGACGGTTGATCGCTGGGGCAACAATAACCAGTGGAACTACCAGACTACCCGTAAAGGCTGTAATCTGGTTTTACAGCTGAATTTTTCTGAAATGCATAACCGTAGCTATCAGCGTCTGGTTAAACCTGAGGATGACTATGTGTTTAACTATTCAGGTCATCCTGTGATGGATCGTAACAAGCGCGAACGTTATCGAGATACGCTTGCCTGGTCACGTATAGATATTGATTTTGACAGTGGAGAAGCATTGATTGAAGAAATTCAAAGCGACTGGGTAAGACGAGTAAAGAGCTGTCTTCACGGAATCAAAAAAGGATCTACCCCCTGGTTTCTGGACTGGTGCAAATGCAGCAGCGACGATTTTATTATATATGCGGAAAATGTACTGGCTCCTTTTTATGCTGTATGGGCTGAAGCCATGCTGTCATCCAGCATCCACTTTATATTTAGAGAGCTGGGTATAGATAAAATTTATTATCACACCCACGAAACCGGGCAGAAGATAAAACAGATCTATGGAAAAGCGCCACCACGCTCACTATATTCTGATTTACCCAGAAAATTCTGCTTTCAAATTACTGATGAAGAGCCAGAGTTTATGAAAAAAGACAGGAGCTTCATACGTAAAAAACGCAGCCTTAAACAGCTTGCATGGTTCAAACTGGAACTTTAGGAGAAAAATATGCCGAGAAGAAATCGAGCTATTAGAAACCCGGTCGCACGTTCACCACTACTCAAAAAAGGTGGCGCACATGAGAAGTCTAAAACCGGGCAAAGGGTTAACAACCGACTTCATACTCAATCTGCTATTGATGAATGGCTGGAACAGATTGAAGACGAAACCATAGATAACAATAAGGGGAGCAATAGCTCCCCTTATTGCTTTCAGCTATAAAAAGGAGGAACCTAACAGCAAATGAAGATTCTAACCAACATGAACACATTTAAACTCATCTTGATATCAGCGATGACAGTTATTGCACTCTCTGCCTGTAGCTCGAATATTCCTCTGGATATTTCTCAGGAAGTAAATGACGCACCCAGTTTTTCACAGATTCAGAAACAACCTGAGTCTTACCTCGATCAACCGCTACGCTGGGGTGGCACGATCCTGAAGACCGAAAACAAACAAGGTTCCAGCTGGATCACCATTGTCGCCTTTCCCCTGAGCGATAGCGGTCGACCGATGGAATCAGATCAAAGCCCCGGACGTTTTATCGCGGTAGTCGATGATTTTCTTGAGCCGTTAGTTTACACAAAGGATCGAGAACTTACCGTTCGCGGCAGACTGCTCAGGACTGAAGCCATCAAGGTAGGAGATTATCCATATCAGTATCCGGTGCTACAGGTAGACAGCTATCACCTGTGGGCTAAAAAGCCTGAAATTAACCAAATTAACACACCCTATTTCTGGCCCTATTACCCATATTACTCCGACCCTATCTTTAACCCGCGTCCCTATTACTAATGAAAGCAAACCCTCAAACAATGCGAATATGCATTTATCTGATAACCTTGATTAGCCTGCTAACAGGCTGTGCCAGCACACCAGTATTTGATGCCACTCAGGTAGATAAATCACTCATACCGCAGAATGTTGCCGCTGAACCTTCGGCCTATCTGGGTAAAACAGTGCTATGGGGAGGCATTATCCTGGACACCAGGAACTTAACCGGCTCTACACAGCTAGAATTACTTGCCTATCCGCTAAGCAAGGATCAGCGCCCCCTGTCAAACAACAGGCCGTTAGGGAGATTCCTGATTAATCAAGAGGGATTTCTGGATCCGGCTATTTATGCCCAGGGCCAAAAGCTCACCGTACTCGGCAGCGTCGATAACAACCAGCAGGGCAAGGTTGGAGAAAGTATTTACAGCTATCCCGTCATCAATGCCGAGCAACTCCAGCTCTGGTCAGCACAGAACGAAAGTCAAACTCGATTTAGTTTTGGCCTAGGGATAGTCTTTTAAGGGAACTCTTAAATAATCTGAGGCTCCTTAAAATAGAGTCGGAAAATCCCATAATCATTAAACGTATAGTTAGCTATTCGCTTTTTTTGAATAGAATTTTAAAATGTGCCACAGTAAAAAAGACCCGGCAAGGTTCACTGATTTTTTACTTCCAGTTCCGGCCAGGTCTCTTAGAGAGGAAGCCCTCTCTTTACTTATTATATAGCTCAGTTTTTTAAAATCTGCAAAGTTAATTAGTAATTATTTTTTCCTGAAATTTCACTTTCATCACTTAGTAACCAGGCCGATATCAACTCCTGAAATTTAACATATTCGTCATCTTCAGAGCTAGCACTTTGCCATTGTGGATTCTGCCGCAGGGTCTGCAAAACATAGCCCCATTTATTGGGTAAAGATTCCCCTGCTTTATTAAATAGCTGCAGCCTGTTCTGCGCCGCATGCCCTCGGTGTGTCAGGGTCTTTAATAGCCTTTGTTGCCTGAGGTAAAGCAGACTGACGGTATCATCGTCAACGCATAACCATTGGTGCCCACGCCAGGCTGCTATTAATTCCCTTTGATAGCGTTGGGCTGTTGCCCATCCTCCACCTATTGCAGCACCTAGCAGGCTGGCTGCCCCAAGGCTCAGGCCACCAACCATCAGGTCTATACCAGCACCGACTGCCGCACCGGATAATGCCGAGGCTCCGACATCCAGACCAAACTCTTTTAGCATATGGGGTGAAAATATATCCAGCTCCCAACGACCATTGCTTACTGGCAACTGCTGCAGATCGAGATCCAGTTGAGTAAATGCAAAGATGGCCAATAGATCCTTCAATGCCCTTTGTTCGGCATTACGCACGAAATCCTGCATTGAATTCACGTCGCTATCAGAAATACTTTTACCGGTTTTCGTTTTATCCGATTTACTAGCAGTGACCTCAAGCCGATAACAGGCAACTTCGCAGAGAAGTTGAAAGATACGACGTGCGGCAGACTGCTTTAGCTGACTCCATACCTGTTGGCGGTAGTCGATTAAATGCTGCAGGGAATCGTAGTACCGCTCCAGCAGGCTTTGCAGTTTTTGGTAGAGCCGTTTTTCAGCCTCAAAATCAAAAGCAACCGTATCAAACTCAAGCGCCGCATGCAGATTAAACAAAGCCATCTGTTCACGCCAGCGCTTCAGCGCTTCATCATTTCCTTCAATAAAATTGAACACCGGAAGAATTGGTTTACCTGCCTTACTGAGGACTTCTACTTCATCGCGATACTTACCCAGCAACGGTTCGCGTACATCGATAACATATAGCAACACATCACTACTGAGTGACTGTCGCAGCACCTTGATCTCCTGATCAAAATCAGTATAACGCTCTTGTTGAGAGATGAAGGTCTGCAGGAGTTCAGCGGGTGAAGCAATTTCTATTGATGCAGATAACTCTTCCACTTCCTCCAGTAGTGCGCTGGAATCTTCGAAGCCCGGTGTATCGAACAGGCTTAATACAATCTCATCATCTACATAGATAGATGATTGCTCTACCGAGCGCGTGGTGCCTGCAGCATCATCGACAGTGCCGAAATGATCGTCACGTAATAAGGTTCGGATCAATGATGTTTTACCGGCATTGGTATGACCAACAACGCCAACTTTTATGGCTTCTGAAGTCGAGGCCTGCACGGAATTGTTCATTTTGAATCCACTGTCATGCTGATAACATGATCAGCCGGAATATCGCTCGCTTCTGCCAGACGGTACCAGGCGGCCAGCCGTTTAGAAGAAACAGCCTGTTCGCCGGATAACTGTAACAGCACCAGCCAGCGCTGCGAGCACTGCAACATCAGGCTCGCTATAGTTCGCTGTACTCCGCGATCAGGTGAACGTGTTGCGTCTACCGCCACCGCAAGATCTGTAGCCCCTGCACTCTGTAAAAACTGTAGGCTTGTTGCCAATGACTCACGATCAATAATCTGCCCCAGGCTATGCTCAGTTTTGATAGATGATATCGGCCAACTAAAATTGGCACCAAGCTCCACGGCTACCCATTTTGCATTTTCCGGAAGCGAATGCTGTGCAGGCGAATCAGACGTTGTTTGCCTGGACTCAGGAGGCAAAGTATCCGCATCAACGATTTGACCCGGACTAGCCATCGGCATCAATCGCTGACGTAGACTGATGTAATAAGGCAGGTATAAATCAAGCGCAAACAAACGACGTGCTCGCCTGCTCATCAAGGAACTCCAGAGCAATAACACTAAACGCGGTACAATTCCGAAACACAACAAAGACCCCAGTAAAAACTGTGCCCAACTGGAACGATGTTCAGCATTTAATACATGCTCTACGCCTAAGTGAGATTCCTTTACCTGGTCCACTGTTGGCGTCATAAAACCTATAAACTCCAGCGGCCGACTTAACACATCCGTTAGTTTGATAAAAATGGCGTCAGATAATAAGGTAGTACCCCAGACAAAGTCATACTGTTTAACCATTAACAGCAAAACCAGAAATATCAGCCCGGACAACAGGTAAACCAGCCATAGTTGATGCGTTATCTTACTAAACTGCCATTTACCGATCTCAGCAGAGAACAAACAGTGCAGCCAGGCCTTGTCGGCCAACTGACCAGGCCTGGCAGAATCCTGTTTACTGGTAGTAGTTTTGTTGTCCAGAAAACCGGGTAACCAGCTCGTTAAACGAGCCAACAGACTAGAGGCCAGAGTCTCCATATTCAGGCTTATGCCAATCAACCAAAGCAACATTGAGATAAAATTAAAACCGAGCAACACCAGTAACAACCAGTAGATGTTGATGGTATGACTATTGGTGATTGCGTACACGGAACCCATAGCACCCAATACTACAACCACGACTAGACTTAAGATTTTGATATTTCGAGATACTTTAGCAGCATGTGATAGCGCATCGGACAAGTCATACTGCCTGAGCAGGCATTGAGCGCGCTGCCAGAGACGTTGGTGAAAATCATGATGAGTCGATATATCGGCGAGCTCCTCCTCATGATCACAGATGAGTGGTTGCGAGCTTTCTATATATCGTATCTGTTCGATCAGCAGAGACTTGTCGAAGTTAGAAATTGTCACAATAGAATAAAAAACCCGGATAAATAGAATCCGGGTATTTTAACGAGCCCAGGCAGATTTGTAACCCATAACTCCGTATAGCAGCATTCCTGTACTAACTCGACCTGTGATGATGGTACGTTTTTCCGCATAAAAGATCTTTCAAAACTGTCAGCGGTCCAGCTTCCGGCAGGTATAGTTTTTCACTCAAAGGTAACTGCTTTAGATACCCATCCAGCCCCTCTGTACTATTTTTTAGTTGTGTCGCCTGAGACCGTAGAACCTTAGCACTTTCATGTGCTTCATCCCTGCTACTGATATGCGAACCGGGAGTTGAGGCATCAGAAGCAGAACCGTTTTGTGTAACTTCTGATAAGGTCTCTGCCGTTGAATTAATCTCCGCCGCCACAGCATTTAACTCATCGCTAAACTTCCACATTTCAGCTCGAAGCTCAGTTGAACTGACGAGCATACGTCTGATGGATTCATCTTTTGCATCCAGATAACAATTAATGACGAGATCCATATCCAGATAGATAATTTTGCTGACAGCCTGTATCAGAGCAACAGCCTCATCAGCGTTATCCGCATGATGCTGGTAAATAAGACCAATGAATTCGCATAGCATCCGGTTGTAGCCACCAATATACCAATTAGGGGTGAGGCCGATGCGGGCATGTGCACGCCCAATTCTGGAGGTCTTCTCGTAAAACGCATTATCATACTTGCCGATAAAAAGTGACTCCATCCAGTGTTGCTTTTGCGCCGCACGCGCCTGGTCAATTTCTGACTTATCTGCAAACAGGGGTTTCAGCTCAGGCTCATCCAGAATGTGGGAATAGAGGTTATCAAGAACCTCATCCATGGCGGGCTCTAAAATACTTTTTGCCTGACGAATCTGTTGCATCGTTTTGTCATCGATACTCAGAAACCTCAGGCGCTCTTCCATTATTTTTTTGTATGGCATAGTCCTCTCTCTTTTATTCAATAAATAGAATCACTACACATCAAATGCACAGTTATGATTTTCGCCCTATCATCTCTATTGAATGACAGCCCTACTCTTGCTACTTAATATCTGAGAGTGTCTGATTTTTATTATTATGCTTCGATTTTGGCTGTTATTTAAGAATTAAAATCTGGGATCACATGACACAAAACAATCTATATCATGGCCTTATATTAAAATCCTATAACCAGTCTAGCCTTGTATGCTGGAATTGCAAATCATATTGATATTCTTAAGCAAACTGTAAATAAGGCGGCCAAAAAACCTCACTCTATGTTGCATGCCTTTATTGAAAAATCTTAAGGATTACCGCAGCAGATTATATTAAGCTACAATCTGCTGAAGCCGAAAATACCTGGGCCTGTTAACACTAATTACCTATGCTTTCTAACGCGACATTTGCCTCTGCCGATAGAAGTCAAAAGGAGATTCAAATGAAAACTGTCAGTGACATCATGTCAACCTCAGTCAGAACAATTCATCGTGACATCACGATCTGTGATCTGGAGGAAATCTTTATTGCCCACAGGATCAGTGGAGGACCTGTTATCGATAACTCAGGGGACTTGATTGGCTTCGTATCCAAATCCGATGTCACACGATTTGACTCCACAGGCGAGGACCCAAACTATACACAGGTGATTGAAATTGCCAGCCCTTTAGTGATTATCGTTCCACCTGAAACCACAATTGAAGAGGCTGCCCAAACAATGCTCGAAAAGCATGTGCATCATCTGCTAGTAACAGAGGGGGAAGAACTGGTAGGGATTTTATCTTCGCTGGACTTTGTCAAATTTGTTGCCTCCAGTTGCTGACAACAGCAATTGTCGAGACTGAATCCCCCAAAGCTTCAACCATTTAAATTTTCAGAAGGTTTCCACCTCAGCGCTAAATAAGCTGAGTTTCAGGCCCTGCTTCATTACTTCCGATCAGTTGGATTACGTTGTTCCGGCAGAATCTTATTGGCGAAATAACGATCGGCATCTTCAATATCAACGGGTTGTTCCTCGATATCTACCAGAGGCAATTCATAGTCGCTCCATCCACGCAGACCGGTCTTTAGTGAAATGACATTTTCATAGCCCAACAATTGCATGGTATAGGCTGCAAGCGTGGTACGGTTACCTGAGCGACACACCAGCACGACTGGCCTGTCTCTGGCTTCTACTAACTCGGGTTCGGTTTCTTCGAAATCCCATTCACAGGCATTTTCCAGAATACCGCGTGGTACATTCACTGAATCCTCGATATGCATGGTGTCGTATTCGTGGGTCTCCCGAATATCGACGATTAGTGTCTCCGGGTGTGCCTCCAGGTATTCTTCCACATCCCAGGGCATCATTTCCGTTATCTGAGGTGCAATTTCGGCGGCGATCTGAGCAAAGGTTTTCATAGGTAATCTGCTAGCTTGGTAACGCAAATCAGCTTAGCTTAAAAGAAACTCAAACTCTATCTCACCCATGAGATATGAAAGAGGAGATAAATCTATTTCTCTCATCTGGGTTATGGAAGGATATAAGGGCCTGTTAACAGGCCCTGGCTAACAGCGCAGACGTTTACTTGTTGACTAAACAACAGATCTACAAACTATTAAGAATAGTTTCAGCATCACTAACCTTAAACTCTCCAGTTGCTTCCACATTGAGCAATTCAACAATGCCATTATTCACGATCATTGCGTAGCGCTGAGACCTTATGCCCATACCGCGAGCTACAGCATCCAGCTCCAGTCCAACCGCCTGGGTAAAAAGTGCACTGCCATCAGCCAGCATTAAAATTTTATCTTCCACATTCTGGTCAACACCCCAGGCACCCATGACAAATGCATCATTCACCGAAAGACAGATAATTTGATCCACTCCTTTAGCAAACAGCTCATCCGATTTCATCAGATAGCCTGGCACATGTGCCTGAGAACAGGTAGGGGTAAAGGCCCCTGGCAAAGCAAACAGAGCGACTTTCTTATTGTTAAAAAGCTCGTCCGTAGCTATTTCAGCCGGCCCCTTGTCTGTCATATGGTGCAATGTAACTGAAGGGATTTTATCGCCAACCTGGATAGTCATAAAAATTTTCTCATTCGCTAGTTTTGTAAAAGATTATTATAAGGTTGATATCGATTCTAAAAAACCATAATTTTTTATATACAGCAGAAAACAAATACAACTTGCAATATTGGGTTCCGCAAACAGGTAATACTCAAAATACGGGAGCTGAAACCTTCCCGAACTATGCTCTAAGATGTAATAAGCGTATGCTGTTCTGAAAAAATAAAATACGACTAGAAGTGATACTATACCTGAATCGGAAAAGCATTAGCTATGGTTGAAATTAAGGACTCAAACCCAACCCACGAAACAATATGAGCTTATTATTAATCTACCTGACCATCGCTATCGGGGTCTCATTTCTTTGCTCTATTCTCGAGGCAGTGCTGTTATCTATCACACCAAGCTATGTAGAGAAACTGAGCAATGAGCATCCCAGAGCAGGTGCAAGGCTTACCAAAGTGCGTGAGCGACTGGATGAGTCTCTTTCCAGCATCCTGATCCTTAATACCTTTGCCCACACGATGGGAGCGGCCGGAGTGGGTTCTCAGGCGCTACAGATATTCGGTGCGCGTTGGGAAACGCCTATCGCCATAGTGCTCACACTCATTATTCTGTATTTCTCTGAGATCATCCCCAAAACACTGGGGGCCAATTTCTGGCGTCAACTGGCGATACCGTCATCATGGATTATTGGCTGGCTGGTTAAACTGGTTTACCCGCTGGTATGGACCGCTACACGCCTTACCCGTCTTTTTAATCGCAAACAGGACGATGGAATAACCAAAGACGAAATCATCGCCATGGCTTCTCTGGGACATAAAGGGGGGAACCTGGTTTCCCAGGAAAACGAATATCTATCGAATGTACTGAGCCTGCGTGAAAAAACTACCGAAGATGTACTGACTCCACGCACAGTAGTTCATATGCTGCAACGCAATACGACGGTTAGTGCAGCATTAGAAATTTCTGAAACCAAAAAGTTTTCACGCATACCTGTGTATGGCATAGATATAGACGATATTCGCGGTAAGGTACTGCGTACAGACCTGTATGAGGCAGAACGATCAGGCCACGGTTCAGATCCGCTCAGCAACTACACTCGATCAATTTTCCGAATTTCGGAAAAACTCCCTGTGTACCAGTTACTCGACCTGTTTCTCAAGAAACGTGCTCATTTATTTCTCGTAGATGATGAGTTTGGACAAACCTCAGGAATAGTCACTCTGGAAGATGCCATCGAAACCTTACTGGGTCGTGAGATTATTGATGAAAGCGATACAGTGACTGACATGCAGGAACTGGCTCGTGAAAAATATCGCGCTAGGCTGCGCGAAATCAAGCGGCAAACCGAGGCCGAAAACGACAGCTAAATATTGGAAAAACATACCCTGTCTTAACATGCGGGAACCCTGATTAACCACGAAGCACACGAAGGGCACGAAGAATATTACTCTTACTCGCTCCCATGCTCCGCGTGGGAATGCATATATGGAAAACCAGAGTCAGAAAACAATATTCTCAAATATTCGAAACACGCCTTACTCTGACCCTATTTTTTATCTTCTGCACAAGCAGGCACTCGTGTTGCTCCACCTGTCGCTGCTGGGGTTTATCACTCCCCTCCATCTGACGGTGGTCTGGACGTAGCGGTTTGCAAATTTCTTACTCTTCCGTCTAGCTCGTTGGCTATACAACACCAGCCGTTAGAGACTCAGTATGACCTTGCTGCTGTATATCAGGTTGTTACTGCTTCAATAGCGCTATCCGACCGTTGTTAGGCACGACGTTGATTAATACCTTGCCATTGCTGTCGATGGTACATCCCAGTTGCTGCCCACCCTGCATCGCGCTACAGGCCGTCCAGTCAGTGGGAACCGTCACGATGAGTGTTAATGGTTCATCGTAGAGCGGATCGAGAGCGCTGGTGAGATCGAAGTAGACTCTGTCGGCGCAGCTCTGATGCATACGGATGTTGGCGCGTTGTGCTTCCTGGGTATATTTGTAGAGTTGAATGGCTCCCGCCACCCAGACTTTGC
>JBNKPX010000056.1:0-22232 GCA_050295575.1 Gammaproteobacteria bacterium
ACATCTGGCGTGATTATCAAAAAGCATTAGATGATATGAAAGGGCAGGTAGGCAAACGCTGGGCACTGGCAGAGAGCTGGCTCAATGCGTTTATACACTCACAACAAAAAACGCAGTTCAAAAGTTTTGTGGTAGAAGCAATTGGTATATTAAATGCAGAACAAAGAATAGATCGAGAAGATAGAGAGAGCGATATTCAGTTCAATATCGAAGGCTTACTCGGCACGCATGACAAGATTGAAAATCGTCAACTGACTATTCAACTGGATCAATTTCTGGATAGTAATCGCACACACCACGAGCAAGTGATACCGGCTTATCAGAATTATTTAGAAAAACGCCACCAGATTATTGTTGAAAAAAGACAACAATTAAGGCTAGAAGAATTTAAGGCAAAACCATTGTCATCTTTTGTCAGAAATCGGCTTATCAATGAAGTATATCTCCCTTTAATTGGTGATAACCTGGCTAAACAAATTGGAACTGTTGGCGATAAAAAACGTTCTGATTTAATGGGCCTGCTATTAATGATTTCTCCACCAGGTTACGGTAAAACCACCTTGATGGAATATGTTGCCGACCGACTAGGGCTTATTTTTATGAAGATAAACTGCCCGGTTATCGGCCACTCAATAACCTCGGTCGATCCTGAACAGACAGATAATAGTGCATCCAGACAGGAGCTTGAAAAACTAAACCTGGCCCTGGAGATGGGCAACAACGTCATGTTGTATCTTGATGACATACAGCATACTAATAGCGAATTTCTGCAAAAGTTTATCTCACTCTCTGATGGTACAAGACGTATTGAAGGGGTCTGGAAAAAACAGCCAAAAACCTATGACATGCGCGGCAAGAAGTTTTGTGTCGTCATGGCAGGTAATCCTTATACCGAATCAGGTGAAGCCTTTGAGATACCCGATATGCTTGCTAACCGGGCAGATATTTATAATCTGGGTGATGTCTTAAGTGGCAAGGAAGATGTGTTTGCTCTGAGTTATATCGAGAACTCATTAACATCTAATCCTGTATTAGCACCGCTTGCAACGCGTGAAATGAACGATGTTTACAAATTCATCGACATGGCTAATGGGGTTGCTGTAGCAACAACCGATTTTTCACATCAGTACAGCTCCGCAGAAACTAAAGAAATAGTCGATGTACTACAGAAAATGAAAATCATCCAGAATGTGGTCTGGAAAGTAAACCAGGCCTATATCGCAGCAAGTGCACAGGATGATAAATACCGCACCGAACCAGTATTCAAGTTACAGGGATCGTATCGGAACATGAATAAGATGGCGGAAAAGATATCTTCCATCATGAGTGACGATGAGTTGATACGTCTGGTTGATGATCACTATCAGGGTGAGGCTCAATTACTCACCACTGGTACAGAGGCCAATTTACTCAAACTGGCAGAAATTAGAGAGACTATGAGTGAAGAGCAACAGCAGCGCTGGGCTCAAATCAAAGCTGATTTTATGCGTAATAAGGCCATGGGTGGTGATGATGCCGATACCGGATCAAAAATTGTAGTACAGCTTAATGATCTGGTTGGTGGTATCAATGCATGGCGTGACAGCGCAGAAAAATCTCGAAGTGAAGAAAATGAAGTAAAGAGTCGAGAGATCGCTATTAACAGAAAACAAAACCAGAAGGCACTTTCAGATATAGCCAAAGCGATCAATCAACTGGTAGATAATATAAATGCGGGTCTTAAGGAAGAAAGTCCTAATGACTCAGGAAGTACATCATCCGATAAACTGGCTGATGTGCTTGAGAATACGCTGCAACCTCTAGTTCGAATTATGAATGGCAAGCTGGATTTAGATCTGGGTACACATAAAAACATGTCTGAGATAAATCGTAAACTAGATACCATAGCCAGCCAGGTCAAAGTGAAAACTTCAGTAAAAAGATCAACACAGACAAAGTAGGGCGGAAAGCTATGTCAGAGATTAGTATTAACCGAGTTCATCAATATCCAACGGATGTTTTAAAACTCAAAATTGATGATATTAAAAAAGATATCGAGAACAGGTTTGCACTGAATACAGAATGGGAAAGCGACCAGATCCTGTTATTTCGTCGCAAGGGGTTAAACGGAAGCATTAAAATAGACGAAGGTAGTTTTCACCTCAAAGTAAATCTCAGTATGATGTATCGTATGATGAGTACTACAATTGAAAATGAAATTGTAAGTGTTGTTGACAGGTATATATGTGTATAAGTCCAGATAGTATCTTGCTCAATTAGAAAGTTATTTGGATTTGATATGAAGCAGAGGTTATATTGCGCGGTGCAAAGGGTTGGAAGGTGCTCAGGAACGCTCATTAATTAGAGTAAGACTTATAATACAATATATGTCAATATTCATGTCTGCATCAGAAGTTAATATATGTGTGTGTAACATTATCAGCTGTTATCTGTGACGAGGAGGATTTACAGTGCCATTAAAAATTGATAAAGAAAAGCTTCTACCAGGAATGTATAGAGATGGTTATTTTCCCAATCAACTCGTAGATAAATTAAGAGATATAATTTTAGGGGCGTGTTCCAAAATCGAAAAGGAAAGTCCGCAGGGTCTGGAAGAGCTGTATTCAATTACATGTGAAGCTACTGAATTGATCAACGATCTTCAGGAAGAATTCGAAGAGAATGATAGCGAAATCGAAACCGTTGCGAGAGATGAAATTGCTCTTGCTTTTGAATTAGTTGCTAAGACATACGGTTACGAGAATGCTGATCTAGAAGAGTTGGTGGCAACGAGAGATTGGTAATAGTACTAAAAAGTACAAGCAGTGGCAAAAACTACGCTCTGACTATTTGCTGTTCACTTTACCACAAATAGGCTCCACTCCGTTTAGCCCCAGTTGTGTGCGCTATGCATTTAAGTTACCCATGAAAATATGACAATGAAAAATAATGATTAATCCAAAAGAAGCTGAGCTAGATTTCATAGTAACTCGATCAGCCATATCCGTCCTCATTTTGCTAGTCCTGGTTTTTGTATGTAGTTTTGCATATCGAGACGGTATAAAGTATGGACTAATTAAGCTAAGTCCAGTGATATCTACAGGAGTAATAACTTCTGTTAAGGATGAGAGCTTTTTTAAATATAATGCACATATTGTTTACGAGTTTTTTGATGTAAATAATAAAAAAATTTCTGGGAATTACTTTCAGAATAAAGCACTTGATAAGGATGAGTATATTGTTGGCAAAGAGATAAAAATAATTAGTTCAAAGTACTTCCCTGAACAAAATATTTTTAAGCACCGGCTTTATCAGTTAGAATCAGGGTTCAATATTTTGGGTGTATGCTCGATAATCATATCTTTTATCCTGCTTTTTTTATTTTGGAATACACGTAAATACTTTCAGTTTAAGAGTCAATCAAAACGATATTGAGCACATAACAGCGCAAGCAAAACCGGACACCCAGTTAAACCATACTGTTGCTCTAGTGCCTGGTACGATTTGCTGGTGTACCTGCTGCACAACCCGCGTGATGCATTTAACCAGATGGCGGGGCTATCAGGTTAACCGCCATGGTCAATGCCCGCGTAAGCAGTGCCGTGGTCATCGTCCTGTCCAGGCTCCAAGCAACGACTCGACGTGAATACAAGTCCAGTACCACTAACTGATAGACCCACCCCTGAAGTCTTCAATATATGGGCGTCCGCATTTACGTCCGCCGGGTACATCTGGTGAACCAACAGTTGGACAATTCCCTTGAAGCAGAAAAACTAGCCTATGTCTGCTTATCCAGGGCCGAAGAAAACCTCCAAATTCTGTTCTATACTAACAACGCAGTTCCAGCAAAGCAGGAACTGATTCAACAACAATTGTTTTCGGAAGTTGATATCGGTGTTATTACTAAGATAGGGAATACATAAACAAGCTAGCAAGCCGCAACAACAAGGACAAAATTACTCGCAGATGCTCATATCTTTGCCTGTGAGCGGTGACGTGAGAGCTTTATGAAGAGTAGTTTTAAGTGAAAGTATATATTAATAAATTTCTTATTCTTTTAGTCGGTGTTCTTTCATTTATGGAAGTGTCACAGGCCTCCGATGTGGTCCCCGATATAAGATATAGAACCATCGTTTATTTTTATCCGGATACAGAAGCTATTGATGATTCACTCTTTAGAAAAGAGTTTAAGAACTTTGATGTAGTTGATGAACTTCCAAAGTCTTCATTGAAACCTCTGGTCTCACACACCATAGTCAGAGAGGTTAATAAGTTATATCCAGTCCCCGATCTTAGCTATTTATCCTATTTCGGAAGAGGGTTAAATAAGCAGCAAGCAACACGAATACAAGAATCTAATTTAGCGATAGTTATCGATATCGCATATCCCTTGAATATGTCCTATAGAGGTTTAAATGCCGCTACTAAATCCATATTCAGATATTCGGAATCTACGGGTGGCTTAATTTGGGATTCTGAAACCAGGGAGTTATTTACTCCAGAAGCCTGGAAGGAAAAGAGATTCGGTTCATGGAGTGGAAACACCCCCAATGTAGAAAATCATACCGTTATTCATGCCTATAAAAATAACGAAGGAGTAAGAGCTATTACATTGGGGATGGTTAAGTTTGGTCTTCCAGACATCGTAGTTAATGATTTTTCCTGGTCGTTAAATCGGCCCATGGGAAATCTTATTAATCTCGTCGCTCAGTCTATCTCCGAAGGCTTTATTCCAAACCAATAAGGTATTCTTGAGCTGGATATAAATAAGCTCAAGGATACTGAGTATAAAAGAGAATTAATAGCATCATTGAAAGATAATGCTGAGTCGCAGGTCAATATTAAGATTGGGGAGGGGAAATGGGAAGAAGGAGATCCAGATAACTACATTATTGAGTTGTTATTTCATAATTTAAAAGGTTCTTCACTTAGTGAAAAACACGAAGCTTTATTGTCTAGTCTGTTTGGGTGGGAGGATAAAATTTCCTATGTGAAGCACAATTTGTTGATAGAGGCGGCAAGTGATAGGGCAAGGAAAAAGCTAAATAGCCTGAGGTCTGATTTTAATAGAGGTTTAGATCCGGGTGAATTTATTCAGGTAAAAGCGCCATTTAAAACGCCGGATGGCGGTAATGAATGGATGTGGGTAGAAGTTCTATCTTGGAAAGAAGACGTTATTACTGGTCTTCTCAAGAACGAGCCATTTCACATTCCAGAATTAAAAGCTGGTTCTGAAGTTGTTGTGAAGCAAAGTGATGTATTTGATTACATCAGGAGGTACCCAGACGGGACTTCAGAAGGAAATGAAACAGCTGCTCTTATAATGAAGTATAAAAATTAGAGAAAAACATAACAAATGCTTCAAACCGAGCAACTCTGCGGTGAATTTTTGTTTGCTAAAAGAGCCTGGCACAAAAAAATGCTACGGCAACCGGGTTAGCCAGGGTGTTCTGGATGGTTTTTATGATGCTGTAGGTTTGATTATGGCAAAGTATGAATTAAATGTACCTATAGATAAAGGCAACTATTGAAATGCATAATCTAATCGCTGTTCAATATAAGGGTGTCCGCATTTACGTCGTGAAAAATATAAAGCAACTCAACATCCGGAAACTTTCCGCCTATCCAGGTAAAGCCGTTTCAACGGATCCAGGTCGAAGAATATGCTAAGTTTTTGAAATAGTTACGAAATAAAAAGGTAAAGTGGTCGTATACATACTTGAAGATCCGTTTTTTATTCCCTGGGATAGGCCGCAAGTTGCGGTAATTAAATGCCGCAACTTGCTGACCAATTAGATTGTTAGCGTTACAAGAAAAGGAGACAAACATGACAACCGATACATTTCGAGCAAATGTTCAGTACAATGATTGGAAAGGAAGCTCCGCTTCTGACGATGCTGATAACAACGATGCTTCCGATTGGCTAAAAGCCAATGGACATATTCAGGATGGTGAGTTCTTGTTGGGCATAAAAATGTTTGCTGGTGAGAGTCATTGCACTCATGAAGATCCTGTATTTGTTAAATTTCTAATCACCACCTCAGGAGATTACGAGAGCGTTAAAGCCATGATAGACGCAAGCAATGGTCCTATTGAAGTTCGGAGCGTTAGGGTTGAAATGGCTCTTACAGAGTTTTTTGGGCTGTTCAAGCGCTTTGACGTCACATTTTCAAGAGACAAGATGCTGGAAAATTTTGAATACCACTATTATGACTAAATCGCTAACAATGCGCTCGAGTGGGATGCTCCACAGCTTAAGCTTTATGCACTTAATTTCTAGATGAAATTTACAACACTATTAGTAGCTTTTTGGATGTTGTCTATTGGTTGGATTTCTGAAGTTAATTTGACAGCAGTTTCTGGTTTATACAAATATTTATTTGTCGATTTTTCGGAATTTACGACAGGTACTATCATTAGTGCCTATCCCTACTTTCAGCCGATAAAGGGAGGAGGAAGGGACTCTTGGAAAATAAAATATGTCTATAATTCAAATGAAGGCTCCTACGTCTCTGACAAGATTATGCTTTTTCATGATTTTGATGAAACTCAAAGAGTGTTAAACACCTATCATGAGGGCATGGAGGTTAAAGTCTATTATTCAAATAAATATAGTGTACTCTCTACATTGGAATTTCAGGATTACACCGACATTCCATGGTTTAATGTTTTATTGGGTTTAATTATGCCGGTAATTATTTGGTTTATAGGCTTATGGCGGTTCACTCTGAAGAAAGTATATGAAAATCGTCATACAAAACGGAAATAATGTAGGGAAGCAAGAATTGGAGTTGTTTGTAGCAAGGATACCGATTTCGTGGAGAAAGCTTTTCAGTACAGTCGTTATTTATGGTTCGCGTGAAGAAACAATGAAAGTAACTCGTCACGAAAAAGAAGGTGTGCTTGAGATTCATTGTGCTGCTAAATATATAGGTTCACTGTCTTGCTGGAAGAAAAAATGGTCTCCAGCAGTGTCTATCAACATGTGTTAACAGGCCCTAAACTATCTTTGCGATCTGGAAAAAGGCGCAGAGGTTCAGGTAACTGGACCCTTTGTTATACCTCCTGATGTCAAATCATCCTCAATCTAATATAATTATAATCTGTACTGACGCAGGCTCTACTCCATTTCGTGCAATGATCGAACGCAGTCGCCGTAAACGCAACTCTGGCGATAGCGGAAAAATGTTACAAGATGGTATGATGATATTGTTGACTTTTTAGCCAATTAAAAAAACTATATCTAGTCTGTGGCTTGAAACAGATGGAAATCGCTGTCAATGTATCTATGCATGCCATCTGTAGAAGTCATAGTATAGACTGGAACGAGAAAAGCCCGAAATGCGTCAACAGGGCTGGCTGTATATATAAACTTATTAAATGATCATGTAATGCAAAGCAGGAGAGTCGTATGTCAGAAACCTTAAAAATTATTCGTGCAGAGCACCGTCGACTGGCAGCAGTGATAAACTGTTTTGTGAATGTTTTGCAGGAAATCAAAGATCGTGATCATCCTCCTGAGTTTGAAATGTTTGAGCAGGTAGTGATTTACTTTGAGCAGTTTCTTTATCGTTTCCATCACCCCAAAGAGGATGAATATCTTTTTCCTCGTTTATTACAACGCGTTGCAGAAAGTGCTGAAGTCATTCAGCGGCTTGAAAGTGAGCACGTAGAGGGTAAGGATATTCTGGTTAAACTGCGTACCAATCTAGATAACTACCTTGATAAGCAGGACGAAGCTTCATTCGAGTCTTTCTACAATATTGCGATGGTATACCGTGATTTTGAATGGCACCACATGGGTGTAGAAGAGCGCGAAGTACTGCCTTTGGCCGAAAAGTCATTAACAGAAAGTGACTGGGCAGAACTGGATGGTATCTTTACCGCGCATGAAGATCCAGTCTTTGGACGCAAACCAAAGGATGAATTTAGTGATCTGGCAAGTCGAATCGTGAATCTCGCTCCAGCACCTCACGGCCTGGGAGAGTAGGCTAAGGAGAAATCGCATACTCCAAATAGTATGCATTATAATTCATACTAATCTGCATACTGACGGCATTCGTAATCACGAGTTTTAATACATATGAGAGGAAGCAAGGAAGAAACAATTGTCCTGGAGCAGGGCAACAATGATCAGTATGATACGCCGTTTCAGGATTATATTATTGGTATAGATGACCGCATTCGAGCGATACGCACTAGCCTGGGTATGATTCGTAAAGATCTATCCCGCCAGTCCGGTGTATCTGAGCGTTACATTGCTCAGGTTGAGACAGGCAAGGCCAATATCTCGGTACACATGCTGTGGAAAATAGCTAATAGCACAGGTGATAAGATTCCTGAATAATTTTCCTACTGTGATTTCCGCAATGCCAATGTCGCATTAATGACCTACCTGATGCGTCTCGATCAGGAGCCGCAGGATATTTCACTCTTCTTTTCGTAAATCAACTCAGCAAATACATGGTGTGCCCTTAATCGGACTGCGTGGTGCTGGTAAATCAAATCTGGGTCGGATGCTAGCAGATAAATATGGAGTTAGATTTGTACAGATCAGCGACCTGATCGATAAATATGCACAAATGACCACTGCTGAGCTATTCTCGTCGCCATGTCTCTTACCTACAAGCTGCTACTGGATTCGTTTTATACGGTGTGGGTAAAAGCATTGCCTGAAGAGCATATAAACCGCGTACTGGCTCAGGGTGATCTGCGTCCAATGGCCAATGACGAAGAAGCTATGCAGGATTTAAACTCATCCTGCAGGAACGTGAAGCTTACTATAGTCAGGCGGATTATGTACTTGATACCTCAAAACGAACATTGATTGACTGTGTACAGCAAATATCTAAGCAATGTAGTGAATACCTGACTACTGCGACTGAAATTTTTTTTATCGTCTAGGCTGCGGAATCAAGGTTAAATCAACCGCCACCCCTGTTCGTTCTGGCAGCACCTGTCTTCCTCTTCCAGTTTAATAAGTTCTGCCAGCAAGGATCGTTTTGCAATTGGGTAAACCGAGCTGGGTACGTCGTTGTAAACCATCGGTAAAATCTGCTCAATAGTTTGAGATGTTTTAGTTAATGCGGCTAATGTTTCCTGTTCACGCTCTGCTCGATGCCTGAGGTAATACTGAATCAAGCTGGCACCATCAGCTTTTGCTGGACCATGCGCTGGATATAGCGCTTTGATATTGCAGTCCAGTAGTCTATGTAAACTGTTTAGATAGGTTTGCATATGGCCCTCTGGCGGGTTGATCAGGATGGTTGAAACCGTTGATAACATATCGCCAACTATGGCTGATTGATATCGGTTCTCGATAAAACATAAATGGTCTACCGCATGTCCCGGTGTGTGCAATACCTTTAGCTGCCAGCCTTCACTACCATCAGGTGCAGTCCCAAGTTGAAGTATATCTCCATCTTTTAATGCGGCTCCTGTGATATATCCATCAGCTATTCTTGGGTAACATAATTCATGTGCCCGCAACGGCAGTTGATAACGCTGGCTAAGTTGATTGACCGCCCCAACATGGTCGGAATGATGATGTGTGAGTAGTATTGCTTCAAGCTTGCTCCCATTATCAATCAGTTGATCCAGCTGTTTAAATAAGCGTTGCTGCTCGCTCTCATCAGAGGTGGCGGGATCAACTATGTAAATATGCTCTGTACCTATGATCAGTGTGTTAGTGGTGGTTGCGGGTGGAATCGTATCGCTTGCCAGAGGTGCTATGAAGATCCCCGGCGAAAAATATATCTGATGCAAGTCACCCTGTTGTAATGCTTCACTTGCTGATGCGGCGACTTCATAGAAACCAATTAACTTTTTTTCATCCAGTAGCTTTAACATCTGCAATACCGGTGGCGCAATTTTCATTTCACCTTTAAGCCAGGCATTGATTGCGGCTGCAGGCTTAATGAAGCAGTCTTCAACTAATTCATAATTATCAATCGTAGGCACTTCATCATCTAGTGCGCGCACATGCATGAACTGGGTGTCATAGCGCAATGGTGTGAAGGGTGGGGTACTGATGCGAAATACAGCTGTTAATCGGCTGAAGTTTTGATCAAAGTCTGCGATGAATGATTTCCATTTTTCCGGTGATTGAGTCAGTACTCTTTTAAGGGTTTGCTTTTCATCAGCGTTAAAAGTTTTACCTAATGTGGCTGATAAAATATTACATTCTTCAAATGTTTCGCGAATGGCACAGCGCGCAAAAACCTGCTCCAGATCATCTTGGTCTGAGTGATAATCAATCTCGCTGACATTACCCCCAGGGAATACCCAGAAATCACCGAAGAATTTTATCTCGGGCGCACGGCGTGCGAGATAAACCTCCGGGTCATGATCCTGCCCTCGAGTAAGTATGATGGTTGCTGAGTCTTTACAGGTTCGCATTGCTCTTAACAGGCCCTAATTCATCAGGTACTAGAAGCCTCTTTGGTCTTGTTCAACTGCCAGGCACAGCTAAGGCCAATGGTAGACATTAATACTACAACCAGGATGGCATAATTCCAGTTATCATTATATTCAACCACTGAGCTAACCATCATGGGCCCTAGTGTCTGTCCAATACCTGCTCCCTGTAAAATCAGTCCGGTCATTAACGCCATATGCGATGGGCTGGGTGAGAAGCGTGAAGCAAGTACGAATGCAGTACCCGGAAAAAGTCCACCAAAAGCTGAAAAGAGAAAGCCAGCGATAACCTTGATCACGGGATCGGTAATTGATGTAAATACCAGCGAGGCGCAGATCAACATAGCACTAAAGGCCATACTTACAACCTTCCAGGGTGCCATTCCTCGACCTATCAGCCAGCCCGCTGAAATGTTACCAATAATGTTGCCAACCACAACTATGGCGCCAAAGTGTGCTGCTTTATCAATAGGAATTGCATAGTTCTGAACAAGCATAGTGGGTAGGAATGCAGTGAGAGACTGATACAGGGTGGAATAACAGATAAATCCGGCGACAACAAATAAGGGCCCGGGGCGCAGAATACTGTTGATAAAATTGAGCGAGTTTGCCGGAACGCTATGCTTTTTTCTATGACCACGAAAAGCAAGGAATATTATTCCAGCCCACACTAGCATAATGAATCCAATATCATTCCATAATCCTCGCCAGCCATGTAATTCCAGTAATATCGGTGTGATAATCATAGACAGACCTATACCCGTTGGCATGAAGGCTGCCCATATACCCATCACCAGTGGTCTATCCTTATCGCTTGCTGAGCGGCTCATTAACGAGGGCAGGGCGACAATAGAAATAATAAAACCGAATCCTTCGACAAGACGTGAAAACAGCAGAAACGATAAGCCATCGGCAGTTGCCCCCAGAAAAGCTCCAGTAGCTGATATCGCGAGCCCTGCAAGAGCCATATATAGATGCCCAACACGGTCAGCCAGTAACCCGAACCCTGAACCAGCAAGAGCAGCAATAAGGGTGAATAGTGATAACAGTGATCCGGCCTGAACCAGGTTGAGGCTCAGTTCGTCAATAATTAATGCTAGTGAGGCAAAGGCTTTACCAATCTGAAAGGCGGTTATACAACCAGCAAAAAATGCGATCCCGACGTTGGTCCAGTGGGTTTTGTTCATACAACTGCTATTCCCAGAAAAGCGGAGAGATTTAGGGTGTTTATAGTGATTTCTTTCAAATAGATCAGCTTCACATATCGGCAGTGAGTGTAGCAATATAGTGCAAGCTTATGCAATGAAGGTGCAATGAGCGAAATTATAATGCAGCTAAGATGGGGTTCAGAGTATGATCACGGCTGATTTAACCGGCTTGATTGGACAGTATCATTCACACTATGAATGAGAAATATTATGCATGGTAATTATCTAAATATTCCTCTCAGAGATATTATGTTGATGATACTTAACCTGTGAGCAGCAAAGACCAGTGATTTGACTCTTTTTGCATGCGGTATACTGCTTGGCAGTGCGTATATCAGAGGGGGATCAGTCTACATGCATAATAATGCATTCGCATGGTTTTGCCATTTAACCTTATAAATAATCAGGTAAAGGATGCTCACTCAATGTTTGTAGATATAATCGGTTGATGGCAGTATTGATAACTGAAACACAAGGTAATACAAAATTATTGATGATCTTTATCAATGATTAAAAAATAAACTGTAAAACGAGGATACGAGATGTTTTCTAAAATAATTCAGACTGCTGTTGTTGCTGCAGCCCTGGCTACGTCCGGTGTTACACAGGCCGATAGTGTCAAAATAGGCTTTATTACCACACTCACTACGCCTGCAGGCGTTATCGGTGAAGACGTGAAAAATTCAGTGGAACTTGCGCTGGAACATATCGGTAATAAAATGGGTAAGCTGGATGTCGAATTAATCATGGAAGACGATGGTTTCAAACCCGATGTAGGTAAGCAAAAGACCGATAAGCTGGTCAAACAGGACGATGTTGATTTTGTTGCAGGTTATCTTTGGTCACATGTATTACTGGCGTCTATGAATTCAGTAGTGCGAGCTGACAAGTTCCTGATCAGTACCAATGCAGGGCCTTCTAAGATTGCGGGTAAGCGTTGTAATAAAAATTTCTTCTCAACCTCCTGGCAGAATGACCAGACGCCAATGGCAATGGGTGAGTACCTCAACCAGCAAGGCGTCAAATCGATCTATATTATGGTCCCTAACTATGCGGCGGGTAAAGATATGGCTGCTGGTGTAGAAAATGTCTTTAAGGGCAAGGTCATGGGCAAAGATTTAACCAAGTGGGGCGCAGATGCTCAGCTTGATTTCTCTGCCGAGCTGGCTAAAGCCAAAGCATCAGGTGCTGAAGCTATCTTCATCTTCTATCCTGGTAAGGCGGGTGGTGCATTCATCAAGCAATATCAACAGGCTGGTCTGGCGGATGAAATGCCGTTGTATACCGTGTTTACTGTCGACTCGATCGCTTTACCCAAGCTACAGAAAGCAGGCTTAAAAGGTGTTCTGGGTACCAAGAATACTCAGCAATGGTCACCTGATATGGATAACCCAGCTAATAAACGATTCGTATCTGATTACCTGAAAAAATACGGTAAATACCCATCGTTCTACGGTGCGCAATCCTATGATTCCATCATGCTGATTAAATCGGCAGTAGAAGCAGTAGGTGGTAACCTGAAAGATAAAAATGCAATTCGCAAAGCATTGAAAGCAGCAAACTTTGATTCAGTTCGTGGTCACTACAGCTACGGTAATAATCATATGCCGATTCAGAATTTCTATCTGCGTGAAGTGGTTGCTGATGCAGAAGGGCGCTGGACTACAAAAATTGTAAGTACTGTTTACACCAACCATCAGGACCCTTACGCCTCACAATGTAAGTTGAAATAAAAAGTTAAACTCTTCATCCGGTTCCGAATATGATTCGGAACCGGTTAACTTCCTCAACATTTCCTGGTAAGTATTATGGACTGGAATCTTCTCATCTCTCAGTTGATGAATGGGCTGCAGCTTGGGTTGTTATTATTTTTGCTGGCCTCGGGGTTGACCCTAATCTTCGGCATCATGGATTTTATCAATCTCTCACACGGTTCATTTTATATGATTGGCGCGTATTTCTGCGGTAGTGTGGTCGCCTATAGTGGTTCATTCCTGCTAGGCATAGTGCTGGGATTGATTGGAGTGTTTCTGATTGGAGCTATCGTCGAGTGGACGATAGTCAGAAAACTATATAAAGCAGATCATCTTGATCATGTGCTGGTTACCTTTGGCCTTATATTGATTTTCGATACTCTGGTACATTTAATCTGGGGCGCATCGGGAATGGCAATACGTCTGCCAGCTTCGCTCAATGGTCAAATCACTTTAGGCAGCATCGAGTTGCCCACCTATAGACTGATCATTATCTGCGCCGGATTGCTGGTAGCAGCCGCTCTATATTTTCTGGTTTCTAAAACTCGCCTGGGCATGCTTATAAGAGCTGGGGCTTCGAATCGAACCATGGTTGAAGCGTTGGGGGTTAACATCAACCGATTATTCCTGATCGTATTTGCGCTGGGTGCGGCTATGGCGGGGCTGGCAGGAATGCTTATTGCGCCGATTACCGAAGCAAGCATCGGCATGGGCAACGATATCATTATTATTGCTTTTGTGGTGGTCATCATTGGTGGCATAGGTTCTATCAAAGGTGCATTTTATGCAGCGATGATGCTGGGCCTGATTGATACCTTAAGCCGCTCCTATCTTGATGTTGTATTGAAATTAGCTATGCCGGATAACTATGCAGAAACCGCCGCACCCGCGCTATCGGCGATGCTGGTGTATATACTGATGGCAGGCGTACTGGCTTTTCGGCCACAGGGCCTGTTTCCACCGGCGGGGAGAAAGTAAATGGTGTTTTTTCCAAAAACTAATTCCGCTCGTATTTATGCTGTTTTATTAGTAATACTAGCTTTTGCACCCTTTATCTTTGAATGGATTGACAGACCTTTCTATCTGGATGTTTTAAGTCGTGCATTAATCCTCAGCATTGCAGTTATCAGTCTGAATTTAATTCTCGGATTTGGAGGCATGGTTAGTCTGGGGCATGCCGCTTATATCGGCATCGGTGCTTACTGTGTCGGCATACCTTCTTATTATGATTATTATGATGGCTGGTTACATCTTGCATTGGCACTCTCGGTTAGTGGCACCTTTGCGCTGATAACCGGGGCAATCAGTCTACGTACCAAAGGCGTGTATTTCATTATGATAACCATGGCTTTCAGCCAAATGGTGTATTTTACCTTTGTGAGTCTGGAAGAATACGGTGCGGATGATGGCCTGGTGATTTATTCACGTAGTGAATTTCCAGAGTTTATTAGCATGGAAAGCAATACCCAGCTGTATTACTGGATTTTTACTGTTTTACTGTTGGCGTTGTTTTTTACCTGGCGACTGGTAATGGCTCGTTTCGGTCGGGTAATAGTCGGCTCAAAACATAATGAAGAACGTATGCAGGCTCTTGGCTTTAATACCTACCGTTATCGCCTTAGCTGTTATGTTATTTCGGCGATGATGTGTAGCCTTGCTGGCGTACTGCTGGGTAATTTTTCCGGATTTATTAGCCCGGATATGATTAGCTGGGCACGCTCTGGTGAACTGATGTTTATGGCTATCATTGGTGGCGTAGGGTCTTTTTTAGGACCATTAATCGGCACCCTGATTTTTGTGCTGTTAGAAGAGGGACTATCGGCCATCACTATTTACTGGCACCTGATATTTGGTGTGTTACTGGTTGCTCTGGTGATGTTTGGCAAGGGGGGGATCCATGGCTGGCTGATCCTACTGGATCGAAAGGGAGGAGATAAGTAATGCCTGATTACTTGCTTGAAGTTACCGCTCTCAACAAACACTTTGGTGGCATACGCGCTACCGATGACGTCAATCTAAAGGTTGAAGAAGGCCAGATACATGCCATTATAGGCCCCAATGGAGCAGGCAAAACAACCCTGATTTCACAGCTTTCAGGACAGATTAAACCCGATTCTGGCGATATCAGATTCGGAGGCCATAGCATAGTTAATTATAGTATGGCGCGTCGTGCCCACGAAGGCCTGGCTCGATCATTTCAAATTACCAGCGTAGTAATGCCGATGACACTATTAGAGAATGTCATGCTTGCCATACAGGGTACTAATGGTCATTCATTCCGTTTCTGGAAACCGGTTAAAAATGACACAGCGATGAAGGATGCAGCCATGCAATGTCTGGCTCAACTGGGGCTGGAAGACCGCGCTCAAAGTATCGCGGCCAATGTATCGCATGGCGAACAACGCCAGCTTGAACTCGCTATGGCCCTGGCCATGAAACCCCGCATGATGTTGCTCGATGAACCTATGGCTGGTATGGGTAAGGAAGAGGGCGAAGTCATGGTTGAAATTTTAAACCGTCTGAAGGGTGATATAACCATCCTGCTGGTGGAGCATGATATGGATGCAGTATTCCGTATGGCCGACAAACTCTCGGTGCTGGTGAATGGTCATGTCATTGCTACGGACACGGTAGAAAATATTCGTGACAATATTGAAGTGCAACAGGCTTATCTGGGTGACAGCCATGCTTGAGTTAAACAATGTAGAATCTTTTTATGGCACGATTCAGGCGCTGTTCGGTATGAATCTGCGTTGCAGAGAAGGGGAGGTTACTACCCTGATTGGTCGTAACGGTATGGGTAAAACCACAACCGTCTCTTCTATTCTTGGCACTATGGCAAGCAACAGTGGAGAAATTCGCTTTTGTGGTGAGTTAATAACAGGTAAGCCCGCTTATGAGGTTGCGCGACTGGGTATAGGTCTGGTACCCGAAGGCCGACAGATTTTTCCAAACTTATCGGTACTGGAAAACCTGATTGCAACCGCCGCCAATTATAGTAATAGCAGTGATCCCTGGACCCTGGAAAAAGTCCTCGAGTTTTTCCCTCGCTTAAGTGAGCGACTGGATAATATGGGTAACCAGTTATCGGGTGGCGAACAGCAAATGCTGGCAATAGGACGAGCGCTGATGCTTAACCCACGTCTACTCATTCTGGATGAAGCGACCGAAGGCCTGGCACCATTGATTCGTCAGGAAATCTGGCGACGGTTGGAACAATTAAAAGAAACCGGGCTGACGATATTGCTCATCGATAAAAACATTGATGAGTTTGCAGATATTGCCGATCAACATTTTATCGTAGAAAAAGGTAAGGTGGTCTGGGAAGGTGATTCAGAAATGCTGACTCATGATACTGAATTAAAATCGCGTTATCTGGGTATTTAAAGTGTCTTAGACGACGTTAATAACCCCTGTCATCTGATCACCTAGGCAGATAAAGCGATGTGCCTAGCAAACAAAAGGCAGGGCGTAATGTGGTTGTTCGAGATGATTCGAAAGCCTGACCATCTCGAAATTTTAACTGACGACACTCACTAGTTTAAATCCGTGCAACATGATAATGCGGATCGTCTTCAGCCACTTCCACCTCTATCAGGCTACCGGCGGTGGTTATCATTTGCTGGCATTCCGGGCTTAGGTGACGCAAACGCAGTCTTTTGCCAGCTTTACGATAACGCTCTGTAATGGCATTAAGTGCTTCCATACTGGAATAATCCGCAACCCGGGCTTCTTTAAAATCGATAATGACCTGATCGGGATCCGTAGCAGGCGACAGTCTTTCGGCAAATTCACGCACTGAACCAAAATATAGTACACCTTGAAGATTGTAGATGCGTGTACCGTCTTCAAGATTATGTGGATTCAGGCGAACATGCTGAGCACTCTGCCAGGCGAATACGAGTGCAGAAACGATAACACCTGCAAATACTGCCAGAGCAAGGTTATGCATGATGACCGTTGTCAATGTAACGACCAGAATGACGATGACTTCAGAGAAGGGCACTTTTCCTACAGTCATAAAACTTGCCCATTCAAAGGTACCTATCACAACCATGAACATCACGCCAACCAGTGCAGCGATAGGTATCTGGCTAATAATCGGGCCACCTACCATGATCAGGAAGGTAAGAGATATTGCTGCAATAAAACCCGACCAGCGTCCACGTCCGCCCGATTTGATGTTGATAAGACTTTGCCCAATCATTGCACAGCCACCCATGCCGCCAAACAGGCCGGACAGGAAGTTAGCACCACCCTGTGCAAAACACTCACGGTTGCCCTGACCACGTGTCTCAGTCATGTCATCAATAAGCTGAAGCGTCATCAGTGATTCGATAAGCCCTACAAGAGCAACAGTGACTGCCGTTCCACCAATTAGTAGCAAGGTAGCGTTATTCCAGACTATATCTCCTGGCCATGAAAAAGTGGGTAACGAGGCATCTAGTGATGCACTACCTGTGCCTTCATACAGCACGTCAGCAATAGTTTTGGTACTAACCAGATCAAAGTAGGTCAGCAAACTGACGCTAACGATTGCAACCAGTATAGATGGTACGGCCTGAGTCAGTTTCGGGAAGAATTGAATAATTGCCATAGTGAGTAGGGCTAATCCGCCCATGACGACCAATTGACTGTTATCTAACCAGTTACCATTCACATCGCGGAATGAATCAAACTGTGCCAACAGTATCAGGATAGCCAGCCCATTAACAAAACCCATCATAACAGGGTGGGGCACCAGTCGAATAAATCTACCGAGTTTGAGTGCACCTACTAGGGCCTGGATGATTCCTGCCAGTAGCAAGGTAGCAAATAGGTACTGCATACCGAGATTATCTACGCCCATTTCCACTCCTGTGGTGGTACCTATATCTACAACCTTGGCAACCACGACAGCTATGGCACCAGTTGCGCCTGAAATCATACCAGGGCGACCGCCGAAGGATGAGGTTATCAAACCAAGGAAAACCGCCGACCAGAGGCCTACGATAGGATCAACACCTGCAATAAAGGAAAATGCGATAGCTTCTGGGACCAGTGCTAGAGCTACTGTTAATCCTGATAGGGTATCGTCTTTATAGGTACCGTTTTTCTTTTCGAAAAGTTTAAAAAGCATTTGCAAATATTCTGCCAGAGTCGTGGATGAAAACAGGACTCAAAGTGGTTTTATGGGGGAAATACTGGGAAAGGTGCGCATCATAAAAGTCCTATACCCATATTGCAAGCAGAGATAAAACCTTTCCAAAATGGTGCGCTCAGGAACACAGGTAGTGCGATATTGTTTGTTTCAATGTTATATGCAATCTCGGATTAATTTAGAGGTTTCTGCGGCAGTGGGATGCGCCGCCAAAACCGCTGGATACAAGCCATTGATTTTGTGAGAAAAATGCAATCACAGTTCTCGTTTTTCGTGCTCTGATAATTCATAGATGAATTATCAGAGCTCCCTTATGAATACCTTACAAACGCCATACATCCACAAGAAGGTTTTTAGTTGCAATATAAATATTGGCGAAATGATTATAGAGCTTAAAGCAGGGTTATTCAGGCAATGGTTGAAATCTATCTGGAGTTAAATTTAGAGACGTCTTACGTCTGTCCACCCCGTGCTTGCATTCGTAAAGTTTCATCTGCCAGTACAGCTTTTTCTACTCAGGACAAAAATCACTTACGTTCACTAGTTAAAGTTAATTCTACGCGCCGAGAGCTAAGATGTTGTCTAATCAGGCAATATTCACTTATCCACATTTCCTGTGGATAAGTCTGTGAGTAAGTGTTTAAAAAAGGGGGCCAGGCCGCGCCAATGTTAACTTTTAGTTAAATTGTACGATTTACGAACAATTTTATTTATCCTTTAAATTCAATGACTTGCAAGTAGTAATATTTTCATAGTAAAAAATGTGTACAGATATTAACTGTTTTTAAAACTTTTATAGAAATGTGTATATCTTTGTATTGTCAAGACTAAAAATCAGTGTTTATCAATATTTTTTTAGTATTAACGTCTTGATTTTTTAAAAGGACTTTCTCCATCATCAGATAACAAATTTGACTTAGCTCTACCGCTTACATGGACGTAGATGTTACAAGGGCCATAGGTTTATGGTTTGCCACTGGATGAGTGCAGACGAGACTGTATCTTCTCAAATGCCCTGATAAATTCAATCAGGCGATTGTTGAAGCCTCAAACCGATAAACAGGGCGCAATATCTCAAACCTGAACCCGTAGTTTCATGAACTCGTCATGAAACTACGGACTTAGATGTCAGTCATCTGATAACATTTTGCCCAACAAGGTATGATAAAGCTCGCGATCACCGATAACTCCGATAATCTCTTCCTGCTCGGTGATCAGTAGAGAGTGGCCGGTTTGATAACGAATTTCCATCACATCTCGCATGGGCATGCTGGCATCGATACAGACAGGGTGATTGTTTAAGGCTTCTATGGGCTGACCAGGCTGCCAGTGCTGCAATGAAAATTCTTCCTTTTTAACCATAACAATCTGTTTATCTGCACTAAGCCAGTATTTATGCCGCTTACTTAGGCAATAGCCTCTTTCCTGTAACGGAATTTCTGATAAATGACGCATGATAGAACCGGCTTTTAATACATTTAACGGATTAGTATGAGCGACAAAATCTCGTACATAATCATTGGCTGGATTGAGTACGATATCTTCA
Organism: Gammaproteobacteria bacterium; assembly: GCA_050295575.1. Lineage (GTDB taxonomy): Bacteria > Pseudomonadota > Gammaproteobacteria > JACNJF01. The sequence continues at coordinate 20,044 of JBNKPX010000056.1, forward strand.
GGACGACCATGCTGAACAATCACACCATCTTTCATGATGGCAATATGATTACCAATCTTCAGCGCTTCATCGAGATCGTGGCTGACGAACAAGATGGTCTTTTTCAGCTTCTGCTGCAGTTGTAATAGCTCGTCCTGTAGTTGAGAACGTATCAAAGGATCCAGAGCTGAAAAGGGTTCATCCATTAGCAATACATCTGTTTCCATTGTCAATGCACGAGCTAGACCGACTCGCTGTTGCATACCACCGGATAATTTACTCGGCTTAAGGTGACGCCATTCACTTAGGCCTACTACTTCCAGCTGCTCATCAACCCGACGTTTGATTTCAGATTTTTCAAGCCCCTGAATTTCCAGTGGCATCGCAACATTGCGTTCGACTGTCAGCCAGGGCATTAAGGCAAACTTTTGAAATACCATGGCTACCCTGTGCATACATATATCGCGTTGAGTAACAGCATCGGCAGCCGCGAAATCAACCATCACACCATTATGTTGAATATTGACCTGACCCCGCGATACTGGGTTGAGTCCATTCACACATCGCAACAGGCTCGATTTTCCAGACCCGGATAATCCCATTAGTACACAGATTTCACCCTGTTTCACAGTTAGTGATGCATCTTTTACTCCAACCACCAGCCCCGTTTTTTCACGGATCTCTTCGCGGTCGACTCCTTCATCAAGCAGTGGGAAGGCGGCTTCAGGTTGCGAGCCAAAAACAACATCGAGATTTTTAATTTCAATCATGTTATTTCGATGCCTCGGGTTGTTTAAATATTCTGTCTAACAAAATAGCCAGCAGTACAATGGCGAGACCTGCTTCAAAACCAGCTGCAATATCAACGGTATTCAATGCTCTTACTACCGGTTTACCCAGGCCATCAGCACCCACCAGAGCTGAAATGACCACCATTGATAATGACAGCATGATGCATTGGGTTATCCCGGCAGCGATGCTGGAAGCGGCAGCTGGTAGCTCAATACGCCATAATAACTGGGAACGAGTAGCACCGAATGATCGTCCAGCTTCAACAATCTCATGAGGTACTTCAGAGATACCCAGATAGGTCAGGCGTATAGGTGTTGCTATGGCAAATACAATAGTAGAAATCAATCCCGGGACCACACCCAGACCAAACAGGGTTAAGGTAGGAATCAGATACACAAAAGAGGGTACCGTTTGCATAAGATCAAGCACTGGCCGCATTACGGAAAACACTCTGGGGCGATGCGCTGAATATATACCCAGTGGTAGGCCAAGTAATATGCAAAGCAATGTAGCATATAGAACCAATGACAATGTTTGCATTGTTTCTTCCCAATACCCGAGATTCCAGATAGTTAACAGCGCTATCAAAGCGTAAATCACAAGTGGTATTGAGCGATGCAGGCGATATGCAATCACACACACCAATACAATAAAAATGGCAGGATTTAACAGTAGAAGAGCATCGGTGGACTCGTTAATGATATTTTCCAGAGCAAAAGCAATGGCATCAAAGAACCAGGAAGCGTTATCAACCAGCCAGTCGAAAAACATCTCGATATAATCACCGAGAGGCAATTTATAATTTTCCATAGATAATTGCAGCGCTAAACTTACGTTTAACGCTGCCCTCGGTTAATTACAGGGATGCTTTTACAGCACTTAGGCCAGGCTTTCCATCGATTGTTTCAACTCCTTTTAGCCAGCTATTAAGAACTTCAGGATGTGACTTAAGCCAGGCTTTAGCGGCAGCTTCAGGTTTTTTTCCTTCATCCAGGATGGCACCCATGATTTGATTTTCCATGCTCAGGGTAAATTCGAGATTATTGATGAAGTTACCGACATTAGGACATTCACTGGTGAAGCCTTTACGCACGTTGGTCATTACATTCGCGCCACCAAGATTGGGGCCAAAGTAATCATCACCACCTTCCAGATAACCCAGTTTAAAATTACTATTCATAGGGTGTGGTTCCCAGCCCAGGAAAACAATCCAGTTTTTACGGCGGACTTTACGTTTTACCTGTGACAGCATACCTGCTTCACTGGATTCCACCACGGTAAATCCTTTCAGACCAAATGCATTTTTATCGATCATGTCCTGAATCAGACGATTGCCATCATTACCGGGTTCGATACCAAAAATCTTGTTATCAAACTTATCCGCAAATTTAGCGATATCAGCGAAGTTTTTAACCCCC
>JBNKPX010000057.1:0-22053 GCA_050295575.1 Gammaproteobacteria bacterium
TACGGATTTTTATCTGAAAACGCTGAATTTGCTGAACAGGTGGAATCCAGTGGATTCAAATTTATCGGTCCCAGCGCAAAATCCATCCGCACCATGGGTGATAAGGTGGAAGCGATTAAAACCATGAAGGCAGCTGGCGTACCTACTGTTCCTGGTTCAGATGGGCCGCTCAACGATGATAATGAGCGCAACATAAGAATCGCTCGCGAGATCGGCTATCCGGTCATCATCAAAGCTGCAGGTGGCGGCGGTGGACGAGGTATGCGTGTGGTCAATGCCGAAGGTAGTCTGTTAAATGCAATCCAGTTGACGAAGTCTGAAGCTGGCGCAGCGTTTAATAACGACGTTGTGTATATGGAAAAATTTCTGGAGAAGCCTCGTCATATTGAAATTCAGATTCTTGCTGATTCTCATGGTAATGCCATCCATCTGGCTGAGCGTGACTGCTCTATGCAACGTCGTCACCAGAAGGTGGTTGAAGAAGCCCCTGCTCCAGGAATTACTGAAGAACAACGTGAGTTTATCGGCAATCGTTGCGCCGAAGCCTGTCGTGCGATGGGCTATGAAGGCGCAGGTACTTTTGAGTTTCTATACGAGAATGGTGAATTTTATTTCATTGAAATGAACACTCGGGTTCAGGTAGAACACCCTGTAACAGAAATGATTACCGGTGTAGATATTATTCGCGAACAGATATCCATAGCTTCAGGCAACCCACTCAAATATGCCCAGTCTGATATCAAGGTAAGTGGTCATGCCATTGAATGTCGCCTGAACGCTGAAGATTCCAAAACCTTCATGCCTTCACCCGGCACCATCACGCAATATCATGCTCCTGGTGGCCCCGGTGTACGGCTTGATACTCACATTTATAATGGTTATATAGTCCCTCCCTATTACGACTCGATGATCGGAAAACTAATCACCTATGGCAATACGCGCGAATCAGCTATTGCTCGTATGAACGGTGCGTTATCCGAGATCGTAATCGATGGCATCAAGACTAATATTCAGCTGCAACATGACATCATTACCGATGGCAATTTTGCTGCTGGTGGTGCAGATATTCATTATCTTGAAAAGAAACTGGGTATCCACTAAACCTGTCTATCCTTACCTCACAGGAACCTGACTTCGGGTTCCTGTATTTTCTCAGCGGAGCTTGCTATGCCCTGGTGGCAACTTACTGTCCAGTGCACAAAAGAAGAACTGGAATACACCGAAAACCAATTACTTGAACTTGGTGCATTAAGCATCAGTATAAGCGATGCTTTCGACGAACCAATCTACGAACCGCTTCCCGGCGAACAACCCCTGTGGTCGCACTCCAGAATCACAGGGTTGTTTGACCAGAGCCAAACACTGGAAGAACTCTACGATGCTCTGGTAGCAAGACTGCCCGAACATCAGGTTGCCAATATCAAAAAAGAGTTGCTGGAAGACCAGCAATGGGAACGTGTCTTTCTGGAGAGATACACCCCTATCCCGTTCGGCAAAAATATCTGGGTATGTCCAAGCTGGCATGAGCCGCCTCAGGCAGATGCCTGTAACATTATTCTGGATCCAGGAATTGCCTTTGGTACCGGTAGTCACCCAACAACCGCTTTGTGCCTGGAGTTTCTTGACCAGCATCCACCGCAAGATAAAAGCGTGATGGATTATGGCTGCGGTTCAGGCATTCTGGCAATTGCTGCCCATAAACTGGGGGCCAGCGAAGTTCACTGCATTGACATTGATCCACAGGCGCTGGAAGCGACGCGACTGAATTTCATCCGCAACCATATCGACCCGCAACAGATCAGCATTCAGTTGCCCGATTTGAACGCAAAACCTGTAGTGGTGGACTACTTAATGGCAAACATTCTGTCCGGACCACTGATTCAGCTGGAGCCCTTGTTCAACCAGATGACCCGCCCTGGATCACAATTATTGCTATCAGGTATTCTGGATACACAGGCTGATGCTATTATGCAAGCCTATTCACAGCATTTCGAACTTGATAAAGTTATCATTCAGGATCAATGGTGCCGCGTTACTGGTCTTAAACGAGCATGAGGATATGAAAAACCGAACCCACCTGGGTGATCAATTACAAACCACCTGTACTCACTGCAATAGTGTTTTTCGCATCGACACTGAACAACTCAATGCTGCCCATGGTCAGGTTCGATGTAGTCAGTGCATGCAGGTATTCAATGCCTTAATCAATCTGGAAAACTATTCAGGTCAACCCGTTCTTGAAACGTATCATGCTGAAGATAAGCCGGAGAACAGAGGCGAGCTAAATATTAAGCCCTCGCTGCATTCTGAAGAAAAATCAGACGCGGCAGCAAACAACTTATCGCTGCGTGAAGCGATGTATGGTGATACTCACAAATCCGACCAATCTTTAAAGGCGGTACTATGGGGAGCAGGCATACTGCTATTGATCATTATCGCTACTATCCAGGTTATTTACTACCAACGTTATCAGTTGATTTCCTCAAGCCAGTATCAGCAGCAAATACTAAATCTTTGTCAGCTCTTGCCCTGCGACAGCAGTCGGTTTTCTAACCCGGCACAGATACGTATGGTTGAAAGGAATGTATTCTCACACCCCACCCAGAAAAAAGCCCTGATGATTACCGGTTCTTTTATCAACGATGCCCCTTTCGAGCAATCTATGCCAGAACTACTGATCAGCCTGTCTGACATCAAGGGCAACCTGATTGCCAATCGTCAATTTACCGCAGAGGAATATCTGATCGATAAATCCAGACAAAGCCTGGCGCCGGGAAAATCAGCCCAGTTTAAACTTGAAATTCTTGATCCTGGCAGCGAAGCCCTGACCTACGAGTTTGAGTTTGTATCGTGAGCTTTAGTATCGGCCCCTATCAATTTGACAACCCTCTGGTGTTGGCGCCGATGGCAGGTGTAACCGATCGGCCATTCAGGCAGCTATGCCGAAAACTCGGCGCAGGGATGACCGTATCTGAAATGGTTAGCAGTAATCCCGATTTAAGAGATACCCGAAAATCATTATTGAGACGAGATCATCAGGGCGAACCAGAACCTGTGATTGTACAGATTGCCGGATCAGAGCCGCAGGTGATGGCAGAAGCAGCTCGTTACAATGTTGACCAGGGTGCCCAGATTATTGATATCAACATGGGCTGCCCGGCAAAAAAGGTATGTCGCAAGGCAGCTGGATCAGCACTGATGCGAGACCCCGTCAAGGTCGCCCAGATCTTACAGGCTGTAGTAGGCGCAGTCACGGTACCTGTCACCCTGAAGACTCGAACCGGCTGGTCAAGTGAAAACCGCAATATCCAGCAGATCGCAAGAATTGCCGAAGACAGCGGGATACAGGCTTTGACCATACACGGGCGTACCCGCGACCAGAAATACGATGGTGAGGCAGAATATCAGAGTATTCGGAGCATAAAACAGCAACTGAATATACCGGTCATCGCAAATGGAGATATAGACAGCATAAAAAAAGCGAAAATGGTCATGGACTTCACCGAAGCTGATGCTATTATGGTTGGACGTGCAGCCCAGAACAGACCCTGGATTTTTCAACAGATAAATCAGTATCTGAAAAATGGGCAAATTTGCGAAGAACCAGAACTAATACTAATAAAAAACTGGCTGATACAGCATCTGGAAAACCTGTATCAGTTTTATGGGGAATGCCAGGGAACACGCATAGCACGTAAACACATTATCTGGCAACTAGGCGACAGACCGGGGTTTCTCACGGTAAAGAACAACCTTCTCGGTTGTGAAAACGCCACGCGCCAGTTGGGGCTACTCAATGAGTATCTTGATAGTTTACAATCCAGACAATTCGATAAAACCGGATGATTGACTGGCACTGTTTTTTTTAGCCCTTATGAAACATTTTGATGTGGGGCAAAAATGTGACATCTCGGAATAACGCTTTGAAAAGTAAAAACAATTCGTTGCAAAAATCGGTATCGTCCGCGCTTATTGAATACCTGAGCGATCTGGATGGTGAAGATCCATGCAACCTGTATGAAACCATACTCAACGAAATTGAAAAACCCCTGTTAACGACAGTCATGAGTCACTGTGAAAACAATCAGTCTCGTGCCGCTAGCTGCCTGGGTATCAACCGCGGCACCCTGAGAAAAAAGTTAAAACAGCACCATATCACTCAATAATTCACTGCGTGAGATTTAGTTTTATCTATTTCATACAGTTTCATCGGTGAAAAAACAGCGTTAATTCAGGCATTTAAAATCTGCATAAGGATATTCAGCAAATAAGCTTCATGTTGAAAATCGCATCCCTTATAATGCGCTGTTTTCAAATCTGGACAACACCATGACTGACTCCAACAATGCGGTGCGCCGCGCATTGATCAGTGTATCCGATAAAACCGGGATACTGGAATTCGCTACATCACTGCATCAGATGGGAGTCGAATTACTCTCTACAGGTGGAACTGCGAAACTCATTGCACAGAATAATATTCCAGTCACCGAAATTGCCGATTACACAGGCTTTCCAGAGATGATGGCCGGTAGAGTTAAAACCCTGCACCCTAAAGTACACGGCGGCATTCTTGGCCGACGTGGAATCGATGATGAAGTAATGACTGAACACCAGATTCAGCCTATTGATCTGGTCGTGATTAACCTCTACCCGTTCCAGCAAACGGTTGCTGCAGCTGATTGCTCATTTGATGACGCGATTGAAAATATCGATATAGGCGGGCCTGCAATGGTTCGAGCCGCGGCAAAAAATCATGCTAGCGTCACTATTGTTGTAGACCCAAACGACTACAGCCAGGTATTGCAGGAAATGAATGATAACGATAACTGTGTCACTCAAGCTACCCGCTTTTCTCTGGCTATTCGTGCCTATGAGCATACCGCCAGTTATGACGGCGCAATCGCTAATTATTTTGGCCGCATGGTGCAAGCAGAAGAAGACAAGCGTTTTCCGCGTACTATTACCCTTCAGTATCACCACATGCAGGGCATGCGTTACGGAGAGAACCCTCATCAAAATGCCGCTTTCTATGCCGAAACTAATCTTCAGGAACCCTGTATCTCAACGGCAGTACAGCTATCTGGCAAAGAGCTATCCTTCAATAATATCGGTGATACTGATGCGGCTCTGGAATGTATTAAACAGTTTGATGAACCTAGCTGTGTCATCGTAAAACACGCCAATCCCTGCGGTGTTGCCACTACCGATAATCTGCTGACGGCTTACGATCGTGCTTATGCCACCGATCCTGAATCGGCCTTCGGCGGCATTATTGCCTTCAATCGTCAGCTAGATGCAGCCACTGCTCAGGCCATTATCGATCGTCAGTTTGTTGAAGTCATTATTGCACCATCGGTAGATGATCAGGCTGCTGAAATCATTGCCAACAAGCCCAATGTACGATTGCTGTCCTGTGGGCAGTGGCAGGATTCAGCCTACCGACTGGATACGAAACGCGTCAATGGCGGATTACTGGTGCAGGACGCCGACCAATCTTTATATAACGAGCTGAAGGTTGTTACCGAATTACAGCCTGATGAGCAACAAATGCAGGACTTATTGTTCAGTTGGCGTGTCGCCAAATTTGTTAAGTCTAACGCTATCGTGTATGCAAAAGACATGATGACCATTGGTGTCGGCGCAGGACAGATGTCCAGGGTTAATTCAGCAAGAATCGCAGGCATTAAAGCCGAACATGCAGGACTCACGGTAAAGGGTTCAGTGATGGCTTCTGACGCCTTCTTCCCCTTTAGAGATAGTATCGACGCAGCTCATGAAGCAGGGATAACAGCCGTTATTCAGCCCGGCGGTTCTATGCGTGATGATGAAGTAATCGCTGCTGCCAATGAGCATGGCATGGCAATGGTATTCACTGGCATGCGTCATTTTAGACACTAAGATAAAGCGCGCTATCAGCTAAGGGCAGAGTATTCGTTATTTGATAACAGTGTTTACTCATTATCCCTGTTTATCAACACACATAAGCAAGGTTTAGAAATATGAAGGTTTTAATTATTGGTGGCGGCGGTCGTGAACATGCACTTGCCTGGAAAGCGGCTCAATCGCCCAAAGTAGCCGAAGTATTTGTTGCCCCCGGTAATGCGGGCACCGAGTTAGAAGAGAAGCTTAGCAATATCGATATTGCTGCCGATGATATTCAAGCCTTATGTGATTTTGCTCGCGATAAGGCAATCGACCTGACTATCGTTGGACCTGAGGCCCCGCTGGTGATTGGTATTGTAGACCTGTTCCAGCAACACGGCCTAAAGATATTCGGCCCCAGTCAACAGGCTGCTCAGCTGGAAGGCTCTAAAACCTTTACCAAGGATTTCCTGCAACGACACAGTATCCCAACTGCAGCCTATAGCAGTTTTACTGACATCGATGCTGCCGTCGATTACATTCATCAGGTAGGAGCCCCCATTGTCGTCAAGGCGGATGGGCTGGCCGCCGGTAAAGGGGTAATACTGGCTGATACTGAACAACAGGCAATCGAAGCGGTAAAAGACATGCTAGCCGGCAATGCCTTCGGGGAAGCCGGTCACCGAGTCGTTATCGAAGAGTTCCTGCAAGGTGAAGAAGCCAGCTATATCTGCATGGTGGATGGCAAGAATATATTACCCATGGCAACCTCGCAGGATCATAAGGCTCGTGATGATGGCGATAAAGGGCCAAACACCGGAGGCATGGGTGCATACAGCCCTGCCCCGATTGTTAGTGATGAGATAGCACAACGCGTGATGGATGAAGTCATCCGCCCTACCGTTGATGGAATGGCACAGGAAGGCAACCCCTATACGGGTTTTCTGTATGCCGGTTTAATGATTGATAAGGATGGCACGCCAAAAGTACTCGAGTACAACTGCCGCTTTGGTGACCCTGAAACACAACCGATCATGATGCGCATGGAATCAGATCTGGTTGAACATTGCCTGGCAGCTCTGGAACAACAGCTCGACCAGCAAAAAACCCAATGGACAAGCAAGGTTTCTCTGGGGGTAGTTTTAGCCGCTAATGGGTATCCCGATAAGTATGCCAAAGGCGAAGTAATCAAAGGCATTCCTTTTGAAACAGATCATAGCAAGGTTTTTCATGCCGGTACTATTCTTAATGAGTCTCAGCAGGTACTCAGCAATGGTGGGCGTGTTTTATGCGTTGTGGCACTCGGTAACGATGTCAAACAGGCTCAGGATGAAGCCTATCTGCTAGTGAACCAGATTCAATGGCCTGGCGCCTATTTTAGAAATGACATAGGCTTTAAAGCACTAAGATAAAGCCACTAAGCTACCGTTTATCGGATCAAAATGACCCCAGCGTTAATAGTTATTTAATAAGTTACCTTAGCTATTTTGAGTAAGCTATTGAATAAAAAGATTATTCATACAAGCAGGATAAAACCCGGTCATATTTTCAGATGCAACAACATATAGTGGGACAGAAAATTACTAACCACTATATGTTGTGATTCTTACAAATACTCTTATACTTCCCGCAATCACAACATCATTACAAAACTGAGAAGATGCTATGAAATGTCCGCACTGTAACTCTCATATGGATAATTACGCAACCTCCAACGATGAAAAGATAGAGGTTTTATTTTATCGTTGCACGATATGCGAGGCTCAGCACGTTTCTTCCTCAAAAATAACCGCTTATCATATAAACTCTACTTTATCCTCTGCGGCACCTTTTCCTAGTACTCCATCACAGAATTTAACCCTGTCTAGAGTTTAAAGTACCACCCTCTTAAGCAGTATATCTATTGCAAACTATGGGAGGGGGTTATGAAAATTTTCTCTGGCAAGGCCGAGCAAAGAAGGAATAATAGATCTAAGCAAAGTCGTCTGGACTGGTTGATTTATTTACCTGGTGCAATCATTTTAGGTTATGGCCTGTGGCTATCCTTAACCACTCCACCGGCTGGTTAATGCTCAGGCGGGGTTAAAGCTTAGTTCAACCTTTAACCCCCCTGATGCTGATGAGGCGAAATTCATTTTAATTTCGTATGCTTTTACAATTTCATCCACCACGGCCAGGCCTATCCCCTGCCCTTCCAGCGTTTGATCAAGACGTTTTCCGCGTTGAATAATCTCATTCAATTCTGACTTATTTAGCCCCTTACCATCATCTTCAATAGTCAGATTGATCAACTTGTTATCATCGAATATTTTTATCATGATTTGCTGACGCCCATACTTACAGGCGTTATCAATCAAATTACCCAGAATTTCCAGCAGATCACTTTCATCCATTCGAATAAAGATTTCCTGTTCAATTTCAGTTTGCACCAAAATTTGCTTTTGCGGGTAAACTTTACGCAAGGCATTAACGGTCTTGAGCAGTAACTGATTCAGGTCTACCGGTTTTGTAATGAGGTCACCGCCCACCATGGCTGCTTTTTGTAGCTGATAGGAAACAATCTGATTCATGCGCTGATTCTGTTCCTGCAGTGTATTGCGGTCTTCTTCATGCCACTGTGACTTTTGGGCAATACCATTTAACACGGCTAGTGGCGTTTTCAGACTATGCGCCAGATCATCCAGTGCATGACGATACCGTTGCATCTGATATTCTTCGCGCTGCAATAGCAGATTCAGATTTTGAGTTAAGGGCGTGATTTCTGAGGGATAGTTAGCATCGAAACGCAGCTTATCGCCATCCTCAAGCGCTCGTACCTCTTCACCAATCTGACGCAAGGGTCTCAGACTCCACAACATCACCAGCCACATAACCACCATCAATAAAGCAATGGTAATGGCCAACCATAACCAGAGCGTCTGGCGAAAACGCTTAAACATGGCATAGTAATCACTGGCATCTTTCCATAGAACGACCTGATACGGGCTGAGCTTATCGTGCACATTAGGCCACTTGATTGAAAAGGCAAGCTGAAACCAGTTGTGCTCATCATGCTTTTGCTTGCTAAATCTAAGCTCTTCTGGCATCAGGTCTAACGGCTTTGGAAAACTACCCAGGGTTGATAATGAGCGCCAGATCTCTCCCTTGCTATCATAAACCAGTGCTCGCAAATCGGATTCACTATCGAACAACGCATTTTCAAACAAACGGGTATCAGAGACAGTGATACTCAAACCGCTACTATCTCTATCTACAGCAGCCAGTACGCTATACATCAAGGCCAGAAGCTTATCCTCTTCAGCCTGCAACATGCGCTTTTCTATCGCAGTTTCCAACGCAAATGCGGTCAATATCATAAAACCCAGCAGCACTATAAGACTGGTGAGCATCACTCGGGATTTAATTGATTTCATAAAGTCTATACTGCAGTTGTTACTTCTGTGTTACTCGTGCAGGTGGCAAGGTAAAGCGATAACCACGACCTCGTAGGGTTTCTATAGGGTTCAGGGTGCTATCAGCATCCAGTTTCTGGCGTAATCGACGGATAAAAACCTCAATAACATTACTGTCACGATCATCCTCATCATCGTATAAATGCTCGGTCAGTACCGATTTAGAAACGACCTCCCCAGCATGAAGTATCAGGTATTCCAGTACTTTGTATTCATAAGCAGTCAACTCCACTTCCTGCTCAGATACGGTCACCCGCTGAGTCGAGGGGTCTAGCGCCACCGGTCCACAGTGCATAGTGGAATCTGACCAGCCCGCTGCACGACGAATGAGTACGCGAATACGCGCCATCAATTCTTCCTGGTGGAAAGGCTTAACCAGATAGTCATCCGCTCCGGCATCCAGTCCTTCCACCTTATCTTGCCAACGTCCACGGGCTGTTAAAATAAGAATCGGCAGGGTTATCCCGTCTGCTCTAACCTTCTTGATCACATCCATACCTGACATCACGGGCAGCCCCAGGTCAATGACTGCTACATCGCTAGGAAATTCGCGAATTAAGTACAATCCATCTTCACCATTATCAGCACTGTCGACTGCAAAACCCTCCTGCTTCAAGCGAGTTACGATTTGATCATTAATATCCTGATCATCTTCAACGACTATTGCTCTCATACTACTTCCAGCCCTACAGAGTTTTTCTATTGTGAATCTACTCGCACTTTCAGCTTAATGCGAGCACCTGGGTCATAAGGTAAATGCGTGTTATATTTTTTTCCCTCAAAAAGATAGCTTACCTGATAGCCATCCTGTACCACTTCAAATCCATCCTCCTTCTCAGTGACTCGACACACATTGCGATAGGTTTCATGAGTGGTATAAGATCCGTGTGAAGCGGAATCATGACCAATTTGAGCACCTATAATGGTTCCTAGAGCGGTTGAAATGGGCCGGTTATGTCCATGCCCAATCTGGTGTCCAATTATGCCGCCTAATAATCCACCTGCAAGAGTAGAGCTACCATCATTTCCACGGTAGTAGCGCTGCTGCGATACTGGCTCATCCCAGCACTCCTGCACGGGTCTAGTATTGCTCACATAGTGAAAAACCGGGCTAACCCGAAGTACCTTGGCGTAAACCACCTTTTCAATGGCTTGAGGTGGCTCTAATACAACCTCATGCTGCTGTGCGGCAAATGCAGTTGCAGATAAAACCGATAATAAAAGCGCTGTTAATAATTTTTGCTTTTTCATTTTCATGACTGGCTCCTGTGTTTTCTATATCACCACTATAAGCTCACTTAACTTAACCGTTCCTGAACTGAATATTCAGATTTCTATACTACTAGTTAAGACTCCAATACTACGGGATGGTTGAGTCTAATCTCGGCGAAGTTTGTCACTAAGTGCAATCGGGGTAGGATAAACCATCACGACATAGGTTGAAGACACCACAAAGCTCAACAGGGTTGCGAATTGAATCAGATAACCCACCTGCTCGCTGATCAGATTCATTTCTACCGCCAGGACTGCCAGCAATAATGAAAATTCACTCATCTGGCCTAACCTTACAGCAACCTCAATAGATCGGCCCGATGTCTCTTTGGAAAAGCGTAATAAAAAGTGGTACAGCAAGGGTTTGATAAACAGAGCGATTAGCGTTAAACCAAGAGCAGCCACCCATATTTGATCTAGCACGCTTAAGTCAAAATTGGCCCCAAGAGCAACAAAAAAGATGATCAGGAAAAAGTCTCGCAAGGGTTTCAGGCTTTCGGCAATGAATAAGGCAATCGGACTGGTAGCGATAGATACACCAGCGATAAAGGCACCGATTTCATAGGATAACCCCATGACTTCAGCGGCCTCTGCCACACCTAAACACCAGCCTATAGCCAGTAGAAAGATATATTCCTGAATCCGATCATAAGCCCTGATCAAACGGATAAGCAGATATTTTTCGATACCCCAGGTAGCCAGTGCTAACAATGGCAGAGCAATCAGAGGCTTGAGCAGATTTATCCAGTTAAATGTCTCACCTGCACTGCCATCCAGTACCAGTAACAGGATGATGGCAATAATATCCTGCAGCAATAACACACTAATGATGATTTCACCCGTATGCTGGTGATGCAGCACGGTTGTCGGAATCAGCTTTAAGCCAATGATGGTACTGGAAAATATAAGTGCAGAACCAATAACCAGAGATTCCACCAGAGAGAAGCCAAACAGCTGGCTGAACAGGTATCCAAACAATACCAATAATATCGAACTCACCCCGGTAACCACCGAGGTTTCACCCGCCATCCGGTAAAGCTCTTTTGGATTAAGGTTTAACCCAAGCAGGAATAACAGGAAGATGATCCCTACATTGGCGATATTCTGTATCAGTAAAGGATCATGAATCAGAGCAAATCCAGATGGCCCTATCAACAGGCCCACTGCAATATAGGCGATAATCAGCGACTGACGCATAGTCATGGCGATGGTGGCTATCATCGCTGCGCCAAAAAATATCAGGAACAATGAGAATACAATCGAGTCGTTTTCCATATAACACTATTTAGTCTAATAAATTAATTGCTTGATAAGTATACCGGAACCAGTATTTCATTGTGGCTACAGGGCTAAACATGACGGCTCTAAACGTTATTAGTGCCTGCTATACAAGCAGGAGGTACAGGGCGTCTATCAATCGGCTAAGCAGAGGCTTAGTGTTTCACAGCCTTTGCGCTGGATTCCAGAAGCAATTCCTCAGCCTGTTGCTGTAGCTCTGGCCGCCCACTTTGAGCGATTTCAGCCAGCTTACTGAGCGTCGAAGGTGTTGATAAAAGCTGCAAATAATAAATGGCATCGATAGCGATTTGCTCCTGGGGATGATTAGCTAGCTCAATAAAGCGTGGTTCAAAATCGGCAAACACGCCATGTTCAGCCAGGCTCTCGATAACGGCTGACAGTCCAATACGTACCATTAAAGGAGTATCAATATCCTCTAATAATTGCATAACCGCTTCCCTTACCTCCGGCTGTTGTACCACCCCTGTTTCTACTTCAGCCAGTTGTCCGTCAGCTAATTGCTCAGTAATCCATAGCTGTATACTGCGCCCCCCTTCTGACTGTAATAGCCTGAGGATTTCAGATTGTGACTTCAGGCCTGTAAATGGGACACCATTGATCATGTAGTAAGGTACAGAGCGGATATTATATTGCTGCGCAAGATGAGGATGCTCATTGACATCAAACACCTTGAGTTCAGATATTTCACCTTTCCGTTTTAAATCGTGAAAAGTCCTTTCCATTTCAGGGCAGACATGACAGCCCTGCATGACAAATAATTCTATAATTCTGTGCATAAATTAGCTCCTTGCCTATATCAGTAGTTTCAAATAGACTAAAAAACTTAAGTTTATTTATCTTTGAAGATCAAGGTAAAAATGATCAGTCGTCCAATATTTCATCTGTTTCTGACCTTGTCTATAGTCATCATATTACTTGGTATTGTGCTGGTAATTTTCACACAATTTGACCGGGGATATGTGGCGCTAGATAGTGAAAACAAAGTCTACGCTCAACAGAATGCACAGATAAATAAAACACCTCAGACTGCTGCCAAACTTGGCTCGACAGAAACGCATATCAAAAATGAAGATCAAAACAATAATGGCGTTTTAAACTTAATCGAGCAGGTAATACAGGATGATAGTAAGGCAGATAATATGAGTGATGAGCAAGCACAAACCGTTACTGCCATTGACCAGGAAATCGCCAGAATCAACTATCTAAATCAGCAAGATTACAGGGCCCACCCCACACCTAAGACTTATCCTTATTCAAGCTATGGCTACGATGACTATCAGAATTACTGGTTAAGCAATAATCCGTGGAGCCCAGATTATAACCCGAACAGGCGCTATTGATTTTTTATAGCAGACTGAGTGCTGACTCGATCAGACGTTTAACAGAGCTCACTTCAAAAGGCTTATCCACTATCGCCGAAACCCCATCATGCTGAATCGCAGCTAAGGTACTTTCATGACCTTCTGTTGTTACCATCATAACAGGAACCTCTTTCTGCGGACTTTGGGTACGGATATAGCGTAACAGTTCATGCCCATCCATTTCTGGCATATTGTAATCGGTAATAATTAAATCATACAGATTCTGCTCGATCAGAGGGATCGCTTCACGCCCATTTTCAGCTTCCGTAATATTCTTCAGTCCCATCTTATCCAGCGTACGGGTTATCATACGGCGCGCCAGATGGCTATCATCAACCAGTAGGACTTTTAGATTTTCCGGATCCCTGTCTTCAAGCTGAATCTGTTCGGGATGTTCCCATTCCATGGTGGCAACAATGGCTCGTTTAAGATCTTTGGTAGTAAATGGCTTAGGCAGGACCGCTGATGCCCCCGCCTGCTTTATTGGGTTTAGCTCAGCAAATGAAGTGACGGTTGATATCAAAACAAATGGCGTATCCACCGTTAATGGGTTTTCTCGTAACTCCAGAACCAGATCCTTGCCGGTCATATCCTCCAGAAACATAGAGCTAATAACCATTTCAGGCTGCTCATTTTCAATAATTTCAAGCGCCTGGGCACCTGTATCAGCTGTTATATATTGCTCAATCCCCAAATCTTCGAATTGTTGGGTGATGATTTTTTTCTGAGCTGACGAGGGTTCAACCAAAAGAATGTATAGAGAGTTAAGATAATACTGCATAAGTTAGTTTTTATAGGAAGAATTATGATTGCTCAATTTATAGCACATCCCGAGATAATTTTTACAACGATTCACTTGACCGGTATCAGATAGATCGACTCAGACACTGGTAGACGCGTATAATTCCCTGTTTTTGATTATCACAACATGTACGCTCTCGAAATATCGCAACTTCGCAAAACCTACCGTAATGGCTTCGAAGCTCTTAAAGGGATTGACCTGAAGGTCGAGCGTGGTGATTTCTTTGCTTTACTGGGTCCCAACGGGGCTGGAAAATCCACCTGTATCGGCATCATCTCATCACTGGTCAATAAAACCTCGGGGCAGGTAAAGATCTTTGGTCACGATCTGGATAATGAGCTGATAGAAGCCAAGTCCTGCCTCGGCATGATGCCGCAGGAATTCAATTTCAATATCTTTGAGCCGGTACAGGAGATTATCTCTAATCAGGGCGGCTACTATGGCGTTCCAACCGCTGAAGTAAAAAAAAGAACTGAATACTATCTAAAGCAATTAGGCTTATGGGATAAGCGCACCCTGCAGGCTCGAGATCTGTCGGGTGGAATGAAAAGACGCCTGATGATTGCTCGAGCACTCATCCATCAACCCGAGCTACTGATCCTGGATGAACCTACAGCGGGTGTAGACATTGAACTACGGCGTTCTATGTGGGACTTCATGCGCAAAATTAATGAACAGGGCACTACGATTATCCTGACGACTCATTATCTTGAAGAAGCTGAACAGATGTGCCGCAATATCGCAATCATAGATCAGGGCAACATCATTAAAAACACCAGCATGAAAGCCCTGCTAAAAACCCTCAACACTGAAACCTTTGTGCTGTATACCAAAGACAGTATTCAGCAATTGCCAGAGATTAAAGGTAATTATCAACTCAGCCTTATTGACGATCATACACTGGAGGCTGAGATTCCAAATTCTGAAACCCTGAATAATTTAATGTTGCAATTAAACAGTGCTGACATCCAGATTGATAGTATGCGTAATAAGGTAAACCGGCTGGAGGAGCTATTCCTTTCGCTGACAGGAAACTCGGAGGAAGCAGCATGAGCCGAGCACAAAAATACTGGATTGCCTATCTCACTATTGCACGCAAGGAAGTCCTGCGTTTCTCGCGTATCTGGGTACAAACCATTATCCCGCCAGTGATTACAGTGACGCTTTATTTCATCATCTTCGGCAACCTGATTGGAACCCGCATCGGCGAGATGGATGGTATGCGATATATCGATTTCATCATGCCGGGTTTGATCATGATGTCTATCATCACCAACTCCTATGCCAATGTTGTATCTTCATTTTATGGCGCCAAGTTTTCCAAACATATTGAAGAGATGCTGGTATCACCCATCCCCAATATTATTATTCTGCTTGGATTTCTGACCGGTGGAATAGCTAGAGGCCTGACTGTAGGCTCCGCTGTTACGGTAGTTTCACTTATGTTTACCAGCTTAAATATTGAGCATCCACTCATTACTATCAGTATTGCTGTGCTCACTGCACTTTTGTTTTCGCTGGCAGGATTAATCAATGGGGTATACGCCAAAAGTTTCGACGACATTTCGATTATTCCCACTTTTATACTAACCCCGCTCACCTATCTGGGTGGGATCTTTTACTCGATTGAGTTGCTACCAGAAATCTGGCAAAACGCATCCTTAGGCAACCCAATCCTGTATATGATTAATGGTTTCCGCTATGGCTTCCTGGGTATTTCTGATATCAACATCACGCTGGCGTTTAGCGTTATTATTGTGTTCATCATCATTCTATTTCAGGTTTGCATGGGGCTACTCAACCGCGGTACCGGGATCAGGCACTGATGCAACTGATCGATATTGGGGTTAACCTGACCAATAAACGACTCAGGGTTAAGATAGATGAAATATTACAGCAGGCACAACAGGCGGGTGTTATCCAGCAGATAGTCACGGGCACTTCCATCGCCCACAGCAGGCAGGCAGTAGCACTATGCCTGAGCTACCCAGAGCAGCTCTACTGTACAGCAGGTGTTCACCCACATGATGCGAAAGAATGGAATACTGACTCTGCTGCTGAATTAAGAAAATTAATAAGCCATGACTGTGTTCGAGCCATTGGTGAAACCGGGCTGGATTTCAATCGCAATTTTTCCCCTCCCGACAAACAGATTGAAGTCTTTCAACAGCAACTGGAATTTGCCAGTGAATACAATAAACCCATATTTCTACATCAACGCGATGCGATGGATACCTTTAGCGACTTGCTAAAAGAATACCGCAGTAGGCTAAAAAACGTGGTTGTACACTGCTTCACCGATAACCAGCAGGCACTTTACACCCTGTTAGATCTGGATTGCCATATTGGTATCACCGGATGGATATGCGATGAAAGGCGCGGCCAGGAACTACAAACATTGGTTAAGGATATACCCAATAATCGCCTAATGCTGGAAACCGATGCGCCTTACCTGTTGCCACGAGACCTTGAGCCAACCCCGGCAGATAAAACCAATCTACCAAAATATCTGCCACACATCCTACATGCGGTTGCCAGACATCAACAAAAAGATGCAAAACTACTGGCGCAGGAAGTTTTAAGCACAACACAAAAATTCTTTGACATATAAAAATAAACCTGTCGATACATGCCTTAAGGGCTGTTAACAGGCCCTGGCTTTTTATCACACCAAAGCCCGCCGGGATATCGACCAGCACAGCAGCGACAAACATCCAGGTATTTTCAATAACGCTGGGAACTTACAGAAAAAGTGGAAATATGATATGTTTATCGAAAAACGGATAGCATAATCAAAAATGGGATACCCAGAACGAGTCAATCGATTCAACTTATCAATAACTAACCGGCTGTCGATTTACTAGATAAACCAGCAATTTTACTCAGCAAAATTTCAACTACTGGCTAAAATGACATACAGTAAGTCGTTAACTTGCTTACTCGACCGGGTGGTACTAGACAGAACAAAGATTGTAGCATCCACTTCAATTCAATGTCCGAAGCTTGATATATAGACACACTTAAACCCTATGAACGATCAGCATAGCCTACACTTTTACGCATCAACCCCTGAAGTATGCGGCTATCTGGGCGATAGAGAATCTGTCAGCGCCTTTGCTAATCCTTATATGGATATGGACCTGGAAACCTATAACGAGCTGATTCAATTTGGCTTTCGTCGTTCTGGTGGCTATCTGTACAGGCCCCACTGCCCTCATTGTAATGAATGTATTTCAATCAGGATCAAGGTTGATCAATTCAACCTAAGCAGGAATGACAAACGAAATCTAAACAAAAACTCCGATCTGACTATTCATGCTGTGAATGGGAAATTTCAGGATGAACACTTTGAATTATACCGCCACTACATCAACAGTCGTCACTCTGGCGGCAGTATGGAGAACCCAAGCAAGGCCGATTACCATAGATTTTTGATTTGCGACTGGACCGACACCCTGTTCATTGAACTACGCCTCGGCAAAAAATTACTGGGTGTCGCCGTAACCGATGTCACCAGCACAGGTTACTCCGCCGTCTACACCTTCTTTGAGCCCGGCTTACAGAAACGCAGCCTGGGGCATTATGCGATTCTTCGGCAGATTGAACTGTGCCGGGAGAATGACCTTCCCTACCTTTATCTGGGCTACTGGATAAAGGATTGTGAAAAAATGAAGTACAAATCCAGATACCAGCCTGCAGAAGGATTTGTCAATGGTCATTGGGTGGATTTCTCGACCCTGTAAAAAAGCTCGAACACTATTCGAGCTTTCATAATAATGACTCTGGTTAAACCTAACTATCAACCTCTGATATTGCCTGACGCGACCTAAGCACCAGGGTCAGCTTAAGTATCAATAAACCCCATGGGGTGGCATGTAATACCAGATCGAAGATATCAATGGGCCTGGCTAATTCACCATTCTGTAGCATTCTGATTTTCTCAACCAGATGAGGCTCGGGAAAGAAAGGTGCCAGACCCATTAAAAGACTCATGGTAATAAAAATTGGCAAAGGGATCGAATCGATCTTTTTTAGCATTCTAAGTAAGCACCTTAGTTTTTTGATACCACGATGAATCTATATCTATCCCCTACTCACACACAAAAATATCCACCTATAGATGATTACTCTTGTGTATCGGTAGTATTCAGTTCAATCGTGTATCAGTGAATAAACGCTCTGGTATAAATTTTCGCTATTGGTTGCCAATACCGAAGTGGTATCCAGAGTCAACGCCTGACCATCCAGGTCTGTGAATCTGCCTCCTGCTTCATTAACTATTACCGATAAAGCCGCCACATCTAATATATTGACATTAGATTCAACTATTATTTCTATCTTGCCACTAGCCAGTAAATGATAGTGATAGAAATCACCATAACCACGGGTTCGATTTACCTGCTGAGCAAGCTGTCCCAGGCCATTCCAGCGCTTTGGCTGACTTGCCAGGGTGGCAATATTACCCGTAGATAGTGCCGCATCACGTAGTTGATCAACTTCACTCACCTTAATGGGTTGATCGTTTAAGAATGCGCCTTCTCCTTTACTGGCCCAGGCCAGCTCATTAAAAAGAACACCATTAGATACGCCGACAATAATCTCATCACGGTGCATTAACGCAATCTGGGTAGAAAAGAAGGGATATTGACGAACAAAGCTTTTAGTACCGTCTATAGGATCGATTAACCAGTTATATTCGGCATCAGGGTTAGTCTTGCCGGTTTCCTCACCATAAAATCCATGCTCAGGAAAAGCGCCCAGAATAATTTCCTTGATCTTCTTTTCGGTTTCAACATCCGCCACGGTGACGGGGGTGTAATCCTCCTTCATGGTGACTTTAACATTCGCATCATAATAATGACGAATGACTTCTTCCCCGGCTTTTGCAGCCTGCAGGGCAATATCTAAAAAGGGGTTAAGACTCATGGGGGCACACATTACCATTCAAAGGGATTATTTTAAATTAACGCAGATCAACTTGCAGTAATAAATGCCTGCTGACGCAAGCCAATGAATTGAGGCATAATCTGGAATCTTTCAATATCCAGGGAGTTAGCATGAAACCATCAATCGTCATTATTGGTATGGGTGAAATGGCTAGTGTCTTTGCACGTGGGTTTCTCAAGTGTGGATACACGCTCATTCCAGTGAGCCGACAGGATGATATGCAACAAATAGCTGCAGAAATCAGTACTCCAGCTTTAGTGCTACTGGCCGTAGGTGAAAATGATTTCGATAACGCCCTGGAACAGTTGCCCGAGTCATGGCGAGACTACCTGGTACTTTTGCAAAATGAATTATTGCCCAGTAACTGGCAGGCACATAACCTCAACAATCCTACCATCATCTCAGTCTGGTTTGAAAAAAAACCGGGACAGGACTATAAAGTCGTCGTCACTTCCCCTGTGTATGGGCCCCTCTCAGGTATAGTGATTGAAGCCCTGTCCTCGCTGGATATACCGGCACAACAGGTAAACAGCATGGAGGATATGCTGTTTGAATTGATACGCAAGAATCTTTATATACTGACCACCAATATCTGTGGTCTGGAATGTGGAGGTAACGTCAAAGACTTATGGGAATTTAATTCAATCCTGATGAATAAGGTGTTTGATGACGTATTAGATATTCAACAGGCTCTCAGCGGTGTGAATTTTAATCGTGACCAGTTATTGAGTGCCGTACTCAAGGCATTTGATGGTGACCCTGAACATAGCTGTATGGGCCGCAGCGCAGCGCAAAGATTACAGCGCGCGGTGCAAATAGCTGAAAAATTTGATCTGGATACCCCTGAGCTTAAACGTATTCAGGCTTTATGAGTAAATAGCCTGCCGACCTCTCTCAATGTAGAAAGCTGAGCAATAGAATCAGAACCAGCCACACCACCAGAGAACGCAGGATCAGACCACGAGACCTTCTTACCATATCCATTGCCAGGGCCTGTGTATCGGCATTATCTACAGCTAGGGAGTGGAATCCCACTGATTGCAGAAATTCACTGTTTTGCTGATAAGCATTAATCGCCGTATGCTGCACCCTACGGTAGGCCTGCAATCCAGCGTCAAAACTGCCGCTTACCATAAAGGCAAACATCGTCAGGCGCGTCGGAATCCAGTCTAGCCATCCGGCAAGCATACCAATCTCTGCATGCAGCGCTGACAGGGAAGAAGGTAGATAAGCGTTTCTATACCACTGGTCAAGCAAACGATACACAACCGCAGCAACCGGCCCTAGCAGCACAAACCAGAATAAAACGGCATAAACTCTAATATTTGCTTCTATAAACAAAGATTTACACACCTGAACGGCCTGTACAGACAAATCCATAGATGGGGTTTCAGCCGTCAATCGACTCGCACTGGCAAAACGCTGCTGCTCATCCCCTACGTCAATAGCATCCAGATAATGGTCGATCTGTTTATCAAGATCTCGCGGACCAAGACAGAGATAAATCACAATCACATTAAACGCCAGTTCAAACAGCCCAAACAGTGCATGCTCAAACATACCATTCAAAACCCATATCAGTAAAAGCAAGGGTGTCAGCAGGATAGCAAGAGACATCCATGAACCCTGTTTTTCGATATGTAGAACCTCGACCAGCCATTGTCCATAGTCGCGCAGCCATTGAAACCTGCGATATTCAACTAATTGAGGCGCAATGCGCTCGATTAACAGCGCGATCAGAATACTGAGAAAAGTCATAATTATTGTTTGATAAGTTGTTGTAGTTTTTGCCAGTCAAAAAACGGCCCTGGATCAGTCTTGCGACCAGGCGCAATATCACTATGCCCGCAGATAGCCTCATCACTGAGCTCAGGATACTGTTTCCGCAGACTGATTACCAGCTTCGCCAACTGCTTGTACTGGAAATCGGTATAAGCCTCATCGTCAGTACCTTCCAGCTCGATACCGATAGAAAAATCGTTACAGTTATCCCTGCCCTGCCAATTCGATACCCCCGCATGCCAGGCCCGATCATTAAAAGAAACAAACTGCGTCAACTTGCCATCACGCTCAATCAGGCAATGTGCCGACACCTTCAGGCCTTCAATTTCAGCAAAATACTCATGCTCATCAGGATTCAGGCAATTAGTAAATAACTGCTGCACATATCCACCGCCATAGCTACCGGGGGGTAAACTGATCCCATGCACCACCACTAACTGAATCTCTGTGCCTTCTGCGCGCACATCAAAATTAGCAGAGGCGATATGCGAAATGCCAGTAATCCAGCCATTATCATCAATAGAAAAATTTGACGTATGCATAGGTGCAGAAAGTTTCAAAAATATCTCCTGAGCGGGGTTTAACTTAATCGCAGGCAAGATAGAATACCGCGCATGAATCTGCAACACTTGAATGAACCCCAACAACACGCGGTGAAGGCCGTCGAACACCCCTGCCTGGTCCTCGCTGGTGCCGGCAGCGGTAAGACGCGCGTCATTACCCAGAAAATCGCCTGGCTGATTCGTCAGCATGGCTATAAGGCCAGTCATATTCGTGCCGTCACCTTCACCAATAAAGCCGCCCGTGAAATGAAGCAACGCGCCACCGAGCTACTCTCCAAGGCCGAGGCAAAAGGATTGCATATATCCACCTTCCACACACTGGGCCTGAACATCCTGCAGCAGGAATATTCTGCTCTGGATTACCGTAAAGGCTTCACCATACTGGATGGTAAGGATGTAGAAGACTGCATCGCAGAGCTGCAGCACAAAGACAGCCCTGAAAGTGACCTGATCAAACAAACCCAGTATCAGATCAGCAACTGGAAGAATGACTTCATTACTCCAGAGCAGGCGTTACAAATCTCCGACGACGCCTTAAGCAATCATCATGCGCGTATCTACCTGGCTTATCAGGAGCATATTCAAGCCTGTAATGCCGTGGATTTTGATGACCTGATTATGCTGCCAGTTTTACTATTCCGTCAGCAACAGGAAATACTGGATAAATGGCGTGACCGCATCCACTACCTACTAATCGATGAATATCAGGATAC
>JBNKPX010000058.1:0-21837 GCA_050295575.1 Gammaproteobacteria bacterium
GATGTGTATGCAGTGTGGTGTCTGCGCAGGTTCCTGCCCGCTGGGTAATGCCTGGGAACACACCCCTCAGAAAATCTTCATGATGATTCGAGCTAACAAGCGTGATGAAGTTCTGAGCTCTGATTCCATGTGGATGTGTACTTCCTGCTACAACTGTATTGTACGTTGTCCACGTGAATTACCGATCACTCACATCATGCACGGTCTGGCAACTTACGCCAAGAAACTGGGTCTGGCACCTAAGGAAAACCCTACACAGTGGTTCTCTGAAGTGTTCTGGAACAACATGATGAAAAAGGGTCGTGTCAATGAGTTGAAGATGGGGCTAAGTCTTTATTTCAAAGAAGGGTTTGCTGCTGGTATCAAAGAGTCTATGGCTCATCAGAAACTGGGCATGAATATGATGAAAGCCAAGCGTATGGCAGCCAGTGAATTGTTCGGTGGTCATGGTGTTAAAGACCTGTCGGGCTTTCAGAAAATGATCAAGAAAGCGCAGGACATCGAAGCCGAGCGTCTTGAAGCGAACTCGAAATAGAGGAGAGAATAATGGCTAAATTTGAATACTCATATTATCCCGGCTGCTCTTCTCAAAAAGGAGCATCCTCATCCAATCTGGGGCGCTCTGTCGATACCATGTGTGAAGAGCTGGATATCAAACTAAATGAAATCCCGGACTGGAACTGCTGTAGTGCTTCCATCGGATATGGTAGTGGTAGCGTGATTCCACGTATGTCTTTATCTGCGCGTAATATCGCACTGTCTGAAGAACATAATCCGAATCAGGATATCGTGGCAACCTGTGCTGCCTGCTGGCTATCCACCAAAGAAGCATCAGAACGCCTGAACGATGATGAAAACCTGTTCAAGGATGTCAATACTGCGCTAGCAGAAGCTAACCTTAAGCTGACCAATAAGACTCCAGTACGTCATATGGCAGAAGTACTGATTGAAGATATCGGTTACGATGCTCTAAAGGCGGGTGTAAAAAAGCCGCTGGAAGGTATCAAGATTGCTGGTTATGTCGGATGTCAGACTAATCGTCCTTTTGGTATTGATGGTGAATCGTTTGAAAACCCAATGTATCTCGACAAGATGGTTGAATCATTAGGTGGCGATTCTATTACAACCTATGAAAAGAAGGTTCAGTGTTGCGGTGGTGCGTTAGCATTCTCCGAGCCTGAAAAGTCGCAGGAAATGATCCATGGTATTATCGAAGCTGCTTATGATAATGGTGCTGATATGATTGTGACCCCATGTCCGTTATGTCAGGCCAATGTGGAAATTTACCAGGATGAGATTAATGCCAGGTTTGGCAGTAATTTCGAAATGCCGGTGGTTTACTACAGCCAGTTGATCGATGTGGCTTATGGTCGTAGCGCGCAGGACTCTGCATTAGACGGTCAGGTAATAAAGGCTAAAAAGCTGGAAGAGCTTGCGGGTAAGTAATAATTCTACATTCAGCTGAAACAAATTAAGGCGCTCATTGAGCGCCTTTTTTATCTTGAAAATCTTAAGCTATTGCTGTGAATAGATTAATAAGGAACCTCTGATTAATTCAGAGCTTCCATAATACTGGTATCGGCATGTTTCTTTTATCACTAATTGCTGATAACTATTCCTCTGATCCGTATGCCTATTTTTTAAATTTCGGACAATATTATTCAGGTTCATGGTGTTGGACATTGTCTAGCTAACAAATTATCATTTAGTCTCTGCATTAATTTCAAAATCATAGGACCTTTCATGAAACAGGGAAAGTATTTGGGTGCACAGTTTATTTTCTTGATCATACTGTTTGTGTCTGGTTGTGCAACAACAACCATACAGACTGCATCCATTGATACATCCAAACCATTCAATCGAAATAGCGGTATTGTTGCAGTTCAGGTAGTAAATAATACCGACCGGTTATCTAAATTTATCGATAACTGGACTGAGGTTGTCGTTACTCGAGTTGACAATATTGAAGAGCTTAAACAACAGGCTCGGGATAAGCTGAAAGCAGAAGGTGAAACCATTCCTGAAGATAAGAATCTTGAATGGGATCCTGATATTTATACTCTAATGTCCCGAAGCAGTGGATTAAACGAAAGCCGAATATTTATTGGAGAATTGCCTGAGGGAGAGTATATCGTCAGCAAACTTTGGAGTTATTACAACGATGGAGAAGTATCAGCTTATCTATCAATGCCTGTCGGTTTTTCAGCAGGAATTTTCAGGGTCGAAAAAACAAGGTTTACAGACCTGGGTACTCTGCTATTCCAGCCTTTATTAAATATCAAAAAGAAATCTTTCTGGAGCCCTCAGCCAGGGAGTCGTGCATATGTCGCACGCTCATCTACTAACCTGGAGTTAGGGCAACTCGTCAAGCAGGTATATCCGAAATTAAAGGGATCAGTTAATTTTAATAATCCTTTGACCTGGAAAGCAGATAACCTCGATAGTTTCAGGATAAAGGTAGCAGATTTATCTTATGAAAATTTATACGGCAATAGATTTGTACCCTTTTCTCATCATGGGAAAGTAGTCCAGCTAACAAGACTTGGTCGTGTTCGAATTTTAAATAAAAATGATCATTGGTCTCAGCTCACCTTGCCTACACAGGCCCAATTACTCACCGCAATTGATACTCCTGATCAAATTGCTTTTGCTGGTGAGCGTGGGCTTTTATTAACTTCAAATTCAATAAATGGTGATTGGAAGATAAGCCAGCCTGTTAATCCTGATCATTCAATTAAGTGGCTCGGAAAGATAGATGAACAATTTGTTGCGATGACGGTTAATGGTAATAAGTATAATATCTACAAATTTGACAATTTTGATAGTAACTGGCAATTGATAAAAACCCATATACAGAAATCAAGCTTTTTTTCTGTCACTGGTGGCGTATTTCCAGTTATCACGGCTAATAGGACATTACGTCTATTTATAAATGATAAAATTTGGGACTACGATTCTGTAATGGGAGTGTGGTCCAGTACAAACGGGAATAAATTGGTGAGGCTTAGCCAACTATCAGGAACGAATCTTTCCGCTTTGGAAATTTCAAGTTGGGATGGTATTGGTGATCAGGCAGTGAGTTTTGATTCTGGTTTAAGCTGGATAATAATCAATAGAAATCTCAATTCGACGGCCAGAGAAGACAGGCGCGCAGATGCAAGTCTGGCTGCGATAACCACTCAGGGAAAGTTAATTACAGTAGGTCGCCCTCCGATGGAGAATATATCATTTGATGACCGTGCCAGTATAAAGAAAAACACTAATCCCTTGAAAATTATTGCTATCGATAAATCTCAGGTTCAGAAAAAAAATGAATGGGCCTATCTTGGTGATTTAAAAGAGGACTGTGCGACTATAGTTCCAGAACTATCAATGGACGAACGTATATATATGCTTTGTGATAAAGGACAAATTGTTTACACAAAGGATAATGGTAAAAGTTGGCAAACAGATATTTCAATTGATATTGCATCTATGCAACAGAGTTTTGATGCTTTACTCCTGGAGTTAAAATCTGCTGAAGAACTAAAAAAAGCAGATAGGGAATAGTGTTCTGTAAAATTTTGAATTGCATGTACTCTCAATTTAAGTATTGAGAAAATTTCAAAAAGGTACTCATTGAGTACCTTTTTTGTTTTTGATTTTAATTAGGGCCTATTAACAGGCTCTGGTACTAAGCGTTGGGTTGGTTATACTGCCCTAATTGATAATTAAGACTTCTAACTATGGCAAAAGCAAGCTTTTACTGGCATGACTATGAAACCTGGGGAGCAAATCCGCGCGTAGACCGGGCAGCGCAATTTGCAGGTATTCGTACTGATGAGAATCTGGATATCATCGGGCAACCCTTAATGATTTATGCGCAACCCGGCGTAGACTTTTTGCCTCACCCCGAAGCCGTATTGATTACTGGCATTACTCCGCAAAAGGCAATGAAAGAAGGAGTCACAGAGGCGGACTTTTTTCGTCAGATACATACAGAATATACCCAGCCAGGCACCTGTATTGTCGGCTATAACAGTATTCGATTCGATGAAGAAGTGACACGCTTTGGTTTGTATCGTAACTTTTATGATCCTTATGCCTACAGCTGGCAGAATGGGAATAGTCGGTGGGATGTGCTCGATTTAATGCGTATCACTCATGCTTTACGACCAGAAGGAATAGAGTGGCCACAAAACGAACAGGGTGTGACCAGTTTTAAATTGACCGATCTGACGGCAGCCAATGATATTGAGCAGGTGGGTGCGCACGATGCACTGGTCGATGTTAAAGCGACTATCGCGGTGGCTAAACTGGTTAAACAGAAACAGCCCAGACTTTTCGATTTCTACTTTGCGCTCAGGCAAAAACATCGTGCTGCCGAGTTGCTCAATCCGTCGCGTGGCGAAATAGTACTACATGTCAGCGGCATGTTTCCTGCACAACAGGGCTGTCTGGCCCCCATTCTTCCATTGCTGGCGCACCCGTCGAATGCCAATGAAATCATTTGTTATAACCTGCGCTTTAATCCCGCATCACTATTAAAAATGAGTGCTCAGGAGATAGAGGAAAAACTGTATACAAAAACCATTGATCTGGCCGAAGGTGAAGAGCGTATTGCGCTTAAGGGTGTACATTTGAATAAATCACCAGCTCTGGCCCCAGTGAGTACGCTAAATGCAGCTCAGGCGGAAAAGTGGGCCGTCGACTGGAATGTCATCAAGCAGCACCGTGATATGCTGATGTCAGACCCCAGTCTGATTGCAAAGCTGAGAGAGGTTTATAGCAGCCCACGCGAGTATGATGCAGTGGATACAGATAGTGCTTTATATGAAGGCTTTATTTCACCGCAGGATCGTCTCAGCTGTAATCAGGTTCTGGCGGCAACTCCCGAACAACTGGCTGAGTGGCCTGCCGAAAAATTTCAGGATAAGCGCCTACAGACCTTGCTGTTTCGTTATCGGGCGCGAAACTTTCCACAGAGCCTGACTGCCGATGAGGCTTTACGCTGGCAGCGTTTTTGTCAAAGCCGGCTAGTGGATGGAGAGTTTGGCTCAAACCTGACGCTGGATCAGTTTCAGCAGCTATTGCTCACCCTGGCGCAACGAGAGCAGGGAGAGCGTGAACAGCATTTATTGAATCAATTGTCAGTCTGGGTTCAGGATCTGTTTTCGTAACTGCTTCAATTACAGGATTATGGAAGCATGATCCGCCAGACGTGAGCGTTCGCCGCGCTTTAGAGTCACATGGCCACTGTGCTCCCAGTCCTTGAATCTATCTACGATATAGGTCAGACCTGAGGTAGTTTCGGTCAGGTAAGGGGTATCAATCTGTGCAATATTACCCAGGCATACCACTTTAGTGCCGGGACCAGCACGAGTGATCAGGGTCTTCATCTGTTTAGACGTCAGGTTCTGGGCTTCATCCAGAATGATGAATTTATTCAGAAAGGTACGACCACGCATGAAGTTCATGGAGGATATCTTGATGCGATGACGTACCAGGTCGGTGGTAGCCTGATTTTCCCAGGCATCGTTTTTATCGCTGCCTACCAGCACCTCCAGATTATCCATTAATGCGCCCATCCAGGGGGACATCTTTTCTTCTTCGGTGCCGGGCAGGAATCCAATGTCTTCGCCCACAGGTACCGTCACACGAGTCATAATGATTTCGGCATAGCGTTTTTCATCCATGGTTTGAGCTAAAGCTGCAGCCAGTGTGAGCAGGGTTTTACCTGTTCCTGCTGTGCCTGACAGACTGACAAAATCAATTTCTGGATCCATCAATAAGTTAAGCGCAAAACTTTGCTCACGATTACGTGCATGTATACCCCACACAGAATTGTGTTCATTCATATAGTTTTTGATGACTTCTATCACGCAGGTTTTATCGGTTTTTTCTCGTACGATACCGTCAAAATTATTTTCCAGATAAATGAACTGATTGGGATACCATTCAAGTGTGTCATCTCCGGTAATTTCGTAAAAACTCTTGCCATCGCGTTGCCAGGAGTGGATATCCTTACTGTGTTTATTCCAGAATTCATCCGGCAATTCCAGGTTACCTGTGAACAGCAGGTCCAGATCATCCAGTACCTTGTCATTGGTATAGTCTTCAACCAGCAGGCCCAATACAGTCGCTTTAATACGTAGGTTGATATCCTTGGAGACCAGAATAATGTCGCAGTCCCATTCATCTTTTAAGGCTAGCACCGTGCCCAGTATTGAGTTATCGTTTTTACTGCCAGGCAGACTATCAGGTAAGCGTGGTGAGTGAGCTTCAGTTTCAAAGAAAAGTCGCCCCGTACTTTTAACCGGGCCGTTTCCATTGGGGGAATGTGTCGGCATCAGCGGTAATCCCTGTTTGATATCGATATCCTTATTGGTATTCATTAAATCATCAATGAAACGATTTACCTGACGAACATTACGGGCAACCTCGGATAAGCCTTTCTTGCCCTGATCCAGTTCTTCCAGCACTGTCATCGGCAGGTAAATATTATGTTCCTGAAAACGAAATATAGCGGTTGGGTCGTGCATCAGAACATTGGTATCGAGCACAAAAAGTTTAGCTTCGTTAGATGTCATAAATATTGCTTTCTAGTCATAGGAATTAATGAGATAGCGCAAAAATTTAAGCGCTTAAAGAAACTGCTGTATCTTCGCTGATGGGCAGCTATGTGGTTTATTAGATACAAGCTGTGAATTGGATTTTGCAATCTGTCATGTCCCGAGTTTGAATAAATCAATCAGGCCTGTCAATGATAAAAATTCTCAGTTATTAATGTCGAGAACACGGCGTTATGATATGTTTTAAACACACTATGACGCCACTGATCTCTAATGTCTAACAAGCTTTATCTTTATCAACGTGAACAGGTTTATCGGCTAGATCAAAAAACGATACAACTGGATGCACAGCCCGCGCAATTATTAATGCAGAAAGCGGCCTCAGCCACCTGGAATGCCATTCAACAACGCTGGCCTGAATGTCAGCATCTGGTTATTCTGGCTGGTGCGGGCAATAACGGTGGAGATGCCTTTGCACTGGCAATACTCGCTAAACAGCAGGCGAAAACAATCAGTCTGTTTTTGATCGGAGATGAATCGCGACAGTCCAGCGAGTCGACATTCTATCGTGAAGCCTGGCTGGCTGCTGGAGGAGATATCCAGAGCTGGGAGGGTGAATGCCCAGATTGTGATGTAATAGTCGATGGTCTACTGGGAATTGGGCTGAATAAGGGGTTGAATGAGCAGTGGCAATCATGGATCACTCAGATCAATTCAAAACAGGCTGTTCGAGTCAGCATTGATATTCCCAGCGGATTAAATGCGGATACTGGCATAGCCATGCCATGCGCTATAAAGGCAGATTTAACGGTAAGTTTTATCGGCCGAAAAATCGGCTGCTACCTGGCAGATGGTCCGGACTACTGTGGTGAGTTATTGTGTGATGGTCTTGGCATATCAAGTTCAGCGCTAAACTCTGAAATACCGCTATGTACAGTGATGAATATCGGCAATATAAAGCTTCCGACAAATCGTGCCTGTAACAGCCACAAAAATCAGTTTGGTCATATTCTGATCATAGGTGGCGATCGAGGGATGCCAGGGGCGGTAAGGCTGGCAGCCATGGCTGCATTGCGTGCCGGCGCTGGAATAGTGAGTGTCTGCGTACATCCTGATAATTATTCCGCTATTGCAGCCGCTGATCCAGAACTCATGGTGGGTGTGTGGGATGATCTTGAGCCGTTACTGCAGCGAGCATCTGTAGTCGTAGTAGGGCCTGGATTGGGGCGATCAGCAAGCGCAAAAAAATTACTGGACCAAATAGCCGATTGCAACAAACCCATGGTGATTGATGCTGATGCATTGCATGGCGATTTTCTGGATCGGCTACAAGCGCAGAATATGGTGATCACACCACATCCCGGAGAAGCATCAAGATTACTTAACTGCTCAGTTGTCGAGATTCAACAAAACAGAGTGCAGGCCATACAGGATTTAATCCAGCATTGGAGTGCGGCCTGCATCTTAAAAGGCTCGGGTAGCCTGGTGAGTCAGCAGGGCATCATGCCATTATCCTTATGTCATAACGGCCATTCAGGTATGGCCACGGCGGGTAGTGGCGATGTATTGAGTGGCCTGGTTGGCGCTTATCTGGGGCAGGGCTTAACAGCACTAGAGGCTGCGAGATGTGCTACCTATGTGCATGCCCTGGCGGCCGATAATTATGCAGCGGAATATCATTCAGATAGCCTCATCGCCAGCGATCTGGTGCAACGAATTGCTATTGTCCATCTTAAGCTGGGTCAAGTATCATGATTATCTGCACTGAAAAAGCAATGAAAGCGCTGGGCGCAAAACTGATACAGGCCTGTGAGAGTGGTGGAGTGATTACCCTGGAAGGTGATCTGGGTACAGGAAAAACCACTATCGTGCGTGGCGCACTGGAAGCCTGCGGCATTACCACTGGTGTTCGCAGTCCAACCTACACACTGATAGAGAATTACGAACTTGATAATCTGTCCGTGGCCCATTTTGATCTATACCGACTGGCTGATGCCGAAGAGCTGGAATATCTGGGTTATCGTGATTACCTGAATTCTCGTACTCTGTGCTTGATTGAGTGGCCGCAGCGTGCTGAGGAGCTATTACAGAGTGCAGGCTTGCAGCTAACATTGGAATATCATGAAGGCTGTCGTCGAATTGATGCTAAGTCGACTAATCCCTGGGGTGAGCAGATAATTCGAGCAATTAATCTTATGTAAATTCTAGATAAAGAGACTATCTATCTAATAAATAAAGAAAAAAGTTGATTTTATTGGCTTAATTCACTATAAATAACATCACATATAATAAAGTTGTCCTTAAAAGTTGCTAAAGCCATGAATACACTTACACAAGCTCGCAGGCTGTTCTTGAAGAAGCTGGCAGGTATCAGTGCTTTGATGACCCTTCCTGTTGTCACCCAGAATTCATATGCAGCTGCCAGAAAAGCCTCATTAACCGGGGTTCGAGTTGCTCAAACCACTCCCGATCATACGCGTGTGGTTTTCGATCTATCTGACAATATTGAGCATGATCTTTTTACACTGTCCAATCCTAATAGGGTGGTTATAGACCTTAAGGATGTACGGAAATCTGCCGCACTGGTTTCGGACGAAAAGGAAACCGAGTTATTACGTAGTATTCGTTCAGCAGTGCGCCAATCAGATGATTTGAGAATAGTCCTTGATTTAAAGGGTAAGGCGCGCCCACGTAGTTTCTTGCTGCAACCGGATAGCAAAAATGGATATCGTCTGGTGGTTGATATGCATGCCACCAAACTCAGTCCTACACCCATTAAAACCAGCCGTGAGAAGCGAGAAGCAAAAAAGAAACAGGTTGTGATCGCTATCGACCCTGGGCACGGTGGCCGAGATCCGGGTGCAATAGGTCGTAATGGCACCAAAGAGAAAGATGTAACTTTAGCGATGGGAAAAAAGCTGGCCGAGATCATTAATAAAACACCAGGCTATAAGGCTGTACTTACCAGAAGCTCTGATAAATATATTGTGTTACGTAATCGGGTGAAAACAGCCCGCAGCCATCAGGCCGATTTGTTTGTCTCCCTGCATGCAGATGCCTATAAATCACCACGTGTAGAAGGTGCATCGGTTTACGCTCTATCGTTAAACGGCGCCAGCTCTGAAGCAGCACGATGGATTGCTGAAAAAGAGAATGCTTCGGATTTGATTGGAGGTATTAGCCTGGATGATAAAGATGATTTGATTGCGTCGGTACTACTCGATCTTTCACAAACGGCGACAATTCAGGATAGTCTGGAGCTAGGATCAGAGATTTTGAATCATCTGGGTAAGGTGGGTAAGCTCAACAAGGAACATGTACAACAGGCTGCTTTTGCCGTGTTGAAGGCTCCTGATATGCCTTCTATTCTGATAGAAACAGCATTCATCTCAAACCCTAAGGAAGAGCGCCGACTAAAGTCTTCCAGACATCAGAAAAAGATAGCCAAAGCTATTTTCTCTGGCATTCAGAACCATGTTAAGGATCGGCTGATCAGCTAGTTTTTACAGACTTCTGTTATAAAGTATATAAAACGCACTTTCATCAGTGCGTTTTTTATTATGTGAATGGAAATTTCCACTGTGCCACCATTTGTCCGAAACGATTGATTATGGTTTGTTTTTGATAGCCCTGCGCATATTTTATGAGGTTATAGGCGATAAAAATATTTTCCAGTTGAGGGTCTTTGAATTGATTTTCTGATTGTACACGCTGTAAAAACTCATTCAGTGTTTCTGATGGCGCTTTGCTAAATCCATATTTTGAAAGTTTTTTCAGCAGTTGTTTGAGAATGATTTCATATCGAGCTGGTTTCGCAGGTCGCTCCCGATACCAGCTGATCAGCCAGTAGCTACCCGTGATTAGCATAATGCAAAATACTAGAGCAATAATCATATCTCCCCATCCTAAAATCCCCAGCCCCAGCTGGCTTAAAAAGCGAGTCTGTTTTTTATTATCATAGTTAATAACCCAGTCATTCCATCGGTGTTGCAAGTTATCCCAGCTGAATAACATTTTGCTTATCAATGCATTACGTCTGGAAAATTTGAAGGTGGCTAGTTCATCTTTGAGAGCCTGATCTAATCCATCTTCGATGCGGTCGGGTGAGACTGCAGCCGTAGGATCCACGCGGATCCAGCCCTGATCATCTAGCCACACCTCGGTCCAGGCATGGGCATCGGACTGACGTACGATCAGGTAATTACCAACTTCATTCAACTCACCACCCTGGTAGCCGGTAACGATACGAGCAGGGATGCCTGCCGCGCGCATCAGTAATGCAAAGCTGCTGGCATAATGCTCGCAGAATCCACGTCGGGTGCGAAAAAGGAATTCATCGCTGGCATTTTCACCCAGCAGAGGGGGCTGTAATGTATAGACATACTCCTGCTTACGAAACTGATTTAATGCGTGCTGGATGATCTCGATGTCAGAGTCAAATTTATTCGCCCATGACCGGCCAAGAGCAATGGTTTGAGGATTGCGATCTTCATTTACCTCAGTGGTTAACATCAGGTAATCAAAGGATTCATCTAATCCTATACGATAATCTAAGGCAGAGCTTAAGGTGTATCTTTTCAGATCATTGACTGGTTTTTTGCTAGTTAACTGAAATTCCGAGGTCATAAAGCTTTCGGGTAATATCATGAGTGGAATATCTAGCCCCAATAGCCAGGGTTTTCCGTGTGGTTCAAGCGTTACCGTGTAGGTGGTTCTTTTTGTGTTTTCGGATGTATCAATATGTCTGACTATCCCTGTCTTTTCCTGAGTCCAGTGGCGTCCATCGAATTTCGCCATCACTGGACCGCGCCAGTATAGTTTTTCCTGTGGTGGAATCTCACCCTCAAAATTCACTCTAAAAGCAACCTCATTACTGGTGATCAGGTTACTGATTGAGCCGGGTGCCATGTCATTGCTAAGGCCTGTTATACCGCCCCGTTGTTCCTGAGTGAGCCCCCAGATAGGCCCGGGAATGCGGGGTACAAGAATAAACAGTATCACCATGATCGGTATAGACAGACCAATCAGTTTGGAAGAGGCCTGTAATCGAGTTTTAAGTGCTACGCTATCGTCTCTCTGATTGATAGTCATCAATGTGGTTGTAATGATGAGCAGACAGCCAAGCATGAACAGGGCGATTAAAATACTCTGGTTGAATAGAAAATGGGTAGCCAGCAAAAAGTAAGTAAGAAAGGTTAAAATCAGTATGTCACGATGTGTATAGGATTCAAGGAACTTGAAGGCGGTCATAACCGTAAGTAGTGCCAGCCCCGGATCACGTCCAGCGATAGTCCAGAACTGGGCGAATACAGATAAACCGCCTGCTAGCACCATCATGATCAAAAGCCATTTAGGTACCTGAAACAGATAACCGTAAGCCTGTAAAACACGCCAGAGCAGGCTTACTACTGCGATGCTGATGGCCCATACTGGCAGGTGAGTTGCGTGCGGAAGCATGGTGATCAGAAAGCTGAAAGCAACCGCATTGACACTGCTGATTGACAGCGGCTCTTCAGCTATTCGATGAATGGGCAGATTAACTGTCATTGATCTGTAGCTCTGAATTTATATCTCGTTGCCGGAAAGTTGCAAGCGCTTGCAGGCAATGGCTACGATGCGCCGGACCGTCATCCTGTTCGATAGTCGTTGAGGGCAGTACGAGTCCATATTTACGTCCCTGCTGATGGGCCAGAATAATGAGTGCTGACATCTGACTCAGCTTACCTTCAACAGAAGCTGCGGACATATCCTTCCAGTCGATCCACAGAGAAGGGGTAGCATAACCCTGAAAGGTTTTGGTCAGCATCCCCCGCCCCTGAGCAAGGGCTTTCCAGGAAATGTGGCGTAGCGATTCACCGTTTCGGTGTTGCCTGAGTCCTGCAAAGTCATCGCCATCTGCCATATCAACATTACTTTTACCTGAATCATCATTAACCATACTCTGCTGTAACTGAAGGTCAAACAAAGGCGTTGGGTAAACTAGTAGTGGGCAGTCGAATTTTAACCAGCCCCAGGCATGAAAAAGTCCAGTTGGGTAGCGGGTAAACAGGGTTAATCCAGCCGTTTGATAGGCGCCTCGATGATGAGTCGGTAATTCTAGTGAGAGCTCTGCGCTGGATTCTGGATCTATACTGCTGTAGTCGGGGTAATGCTGTTGATATTGAATACCTACCGCATAACGCGAATTCTGGTTTGGATTATAGATATTGAAGCTCAGGAGGATGTTTTCGCCACAGAAAACGGGTTCCGGTGGTTTAAGTTCGATAGATAATCCGAGCAGGTTTTTATGAGTTTGCCAAAGGCTGATGATGCCGATGGCGGTTAACAGAAATGTAAGCGCAAATGCCATGCTGTTCTCATAGTTGATCGCAGCAAGCATCAATATAAAAACCATGATTGCATAGATGTAACCAAATCGGGTTGGCAGAATATAGACTCGTCGGTTGTGCAGGGCGATTTTACCCGTAGTTGCCGGGTTACGTAGTGCTATCCAGTAATCAATTCGTTTACGGATAGCATTGGGCATTAATGGAGACAGCAGGGACATGGTTTAGCGCAGTCTGCTTAAGGGATGGCTGTTGTATTGAGTAATTCCTGCACCATTTGCTCGACGGTTTTACTAAGATGGTCGACAGATATCAGGCGATGACAGGCAATGGCAGGGAATATCGCTTTAATATCACTGGGATCAACGAAATCTCTTTGTTGCATAAAAGCCCAGCTGCGAGCGGCCCTTAGCATAGACAGGCCAGCGCGAGGAGATAGACCATATACAAACTGTCCATTGTTTCGCGTTTCATGTAACAGTGCCTGTACATAATCAAGCAGGGGGGCTGAGACATGAATGGATTCAATCGACTGTTGAATCTTTATGATGCTGTTAGCATCCAGCACCGGGGTTATTTCCTGCAGTAAATGCTGACGACTTTTGCCGGATAGCAACAGGCGTTCTGCCTGACGGTCTGGATATCCCAGATTGAGTTTCATCATAAAGCGATCAAGCTGAGATTCTGGTAAAGGGAAGGTGCCTGATTGATCCAGTGGGTTTTGTGTACCAATGACAAAAAAAGGAGCGGCCAGAATTCTCGTTTCACCTTCAACTGTAATCTGGTGCTCCTCCATGGCTTCTAATAAAGCACTCTGGGTCTTTGGAGTGGCACGATTCATTTCATCAGCTAATACGCAATTAGAAAATATAGGGCCGGGATGAAATTTAAAGCCTTCGGTTTTTCGGTCATAAACTGAGACGCCTAAGATATCAGCGGGTAATAAATCGCTGGTGAACTGTATGCGGGTAAAATTCAGCCCAAAAACCCTGGAAATAGCATGAGCCAGGGTCGTTTTACCGACACCCGGTAAGTCTTCGATCAGGCAGTGCCCGGTCGATAACAGGCAGCAAACAGCCAGTTTTATTTGCTCAGGTTTGCCAACGATAATCTTCTCTATACTCTCAATGGCAAGTTGAACTGGTTGTAGCATTGAATTTAAAGGTGTTGATGCCTGTTCTAACATTCGTTTTTCCTGAAATCTAATCAGTTAATTCTAGCTGTTTTTGACAAAAAAAAGCCCGCATTTGCGGGCTTTTTTCTGAACATAGTGACAGATTTAGTTAAAAGCCTGTCCGGGTTGCTTACCCAGTTTTTTAAGAATGGTCGCCAGCGGGCAAAAACCGGTGAAGGCAGATTGGAAAAGATTGAAGCCAACGAAAGCAGTAAAGAAGAACCAGTAGGGGTGATGATAAACACCCAGAGTAACGCTAATAAAAACAAAAAGGCCTGCAACAGCTAGCACAATGCGATCTATACTCATATCCAAACTCCTTATAATCTGAAAGGTGAAAAATTCGGCTAATAGTATATTAGAGTTTGCTAATAATCAAGTGTTGCAGTCTGAGGGCGTTGAATACAACCTTAAAAAATCTGTGCGATTTTCTGCAAAATATACTATGCTGCGCTGCAACATAATGTGTTTTGACTGGTATTTCTGGAATTAGGTATGGCTTATAAAGATATTCTTGTTTATGTAGATGAAGGAGCTTCAAATGAAGAGCGTGTTAAAGCCGCTTTTAATTTAGCGCAAATGCACCAGGCGCGTTTGACTGGCATCACCCTGAGTGCGATACAGCCTGATCATTTAAAGGTTAAGGAAAGCAAGGCGATCAAGAATATCTGCCTGAAGGATGCTGAAAAAAGAATGCTCGAATTTGCCGAGCTGGCAAAGGCTGCAGGTATTGAAGCCGATGCGCAGATCATCAAGGGTAACCCCTCCAAGGCAGCCTTACAGCTCGCTAAAATTGCGCGCAACTATGACATGGTGATCCTACGTCAGGCCAATCCCCAAAATCGTAATCATGCCATTATGGAAACCGTAGCTGAAGAGGTCATCCTGTTAAGTGGTCGCCCGGTTTTCTTTATGCCATATATAGGCGCGCATAGAATTCCCTACAAAAATGCTATGATCGCCTGGGATGGAACACCCGCAGCGACGCGTTCGGTGCATGATGCCTTGCCCATTCTCTCAAATATAGAAAATGTATTTATCCTGGTGGTACAGGAAGGTAAGCAGA
Source organism: Gammaproteobacteria bacterium (assembly GCA_050295575.1). GTDB lineage: Bacteria > Pseudomonadota > Gammaproteobacteria > JACNJF01. The sequence continues at coordinate 15,118 of JBNKPX010000058.1, forward strand.
AGACAGCTAAAGGAGAGTTGCTGGTTGATGATCTGGCCAGGCATCTGGAAAGGCATGGAACTAAGGCAAGTATCCGTCGGGTAAATGCAGGGACCTTTGATGTACCCACGGTGATTTTGAATGAAATCGCGGAAAACGATATCGATATCATGGTGATGGGAGGCTATGGCACGCCTAGCCTGAAGCAAAAGATTTTTGGTGGTGTGACTCGAACTATTCTTTCGTCGATGATTATCCCGGTTATCATGTCGCATTAACAATAGCCCCGGTTGCGATGCGCTCTCACAACCGGGGTCGTTGCTTTCAATTAACGTTTAGATAGATCTACATATTCTCTGGTTTGAGCACCGGTATAAATCTGACGTGGACGGCCAATACGTTGCTCCTTATCTTCCATCATTTCCAGCCATTGAGAAATCCAGCCTGCAGTGCGCCCCATGGCAAAGATCACCGTAAACATATTCAACGGCATATCCAGTGCTTTGAGAATAATACCTGAGTAGAAATCCACATTCGGATACAGGTTTCTTTCCAGAAAGTAATCATCTTCCAGGGCGATACGTTCCAGTTCACGTGCAGTTTCGAATAAAGGCTGGTTGGTGCTACCTAGAGCATCCAGCAATTCGTTACAGGCTTTACGGATGATTTTGGCACGCGGGTCGTAGTTCTTATACACACGATGACCAAAGCCCATAAGACGAAATTCGTCATTTTTATCTTTCGCACGTTCAACATATTTCGGTATTTCATCCGGGTGCTGAATCTCTTCCAGCATACGAATGACCGCTTCATTAGCCCCACCATGAGCAGGCCCCCATAAGGATGCGATACCTGCGGAGATACAGGCAAAAGGATTAGCCCCGGAGCTACTGGACAATCTGACCGTAGAGGTACTGGCGTTCTGCTCGTGGTCAGCATGCAGGATAAAAATCAGGCGCATAGCGTGCACGGCAACAGGGTTCGGTACGTATTCTTCGGTAGGTACACTGAACATCATGTACATGAAGTTTTCGATAAAATTTAAGTCATTGCGAGGATAGGGCAATGGCAGCCCATTTGCTCGGCGATAACTGTAAGCCGCTATAGTAGGCATTTTGGCGAGTAGTCGATGGGCTGAAATCTCTCTATGTCTGGGGTTATTGACATCTAACGAGTCATGATAAAACGCCGATAACGCGCCGACTACACCAACCATGATAGCCATTGGATGGGCGTCATGATGAAACCCATTAAAAAAGTGCTTTACGCCTTCATGAACCATGGTGTGACGTTTGATCATGTTGGTAAATTGATCGTATTCATCTTTGTCAGGAAGGTGTCCATACATCAGCAGGAAACTGGTTTCCAGATAATTACTATGCTCGGCCAGTTGTTCTATAGGGTAACCGCGATATAGCAGAATACCCTTGTCTCCATCTATATAGGTAATATCACTCTTACAGCTGGCTGTGGCCTGAAAGCCAGGATCGTAAGTAAACAGGCCTAGTTCGGCGTGTAGTTTTCTGATATCAAAGGTGGGTGATCCGATGCTCGGGTCGATAATATCAAAATCCGCTGACTTGCCGCTGCGATTATCGGTTATGGTTACTGTGTTATTGCTCATTGGGTAGCTCCTCACTCTCTGATATGGTTAGCTTCTTGGTTTAACATTGGCCCAGGGCCGGATGAGGTGTTCTTTTTTTGGCAGTTCTAAACAACATATGTTCAATACTGCCGTTAATTATTTCCGATACTATAGACTATGCGACACCTGAATAAACTATTGATTTTTCTAATTATCATTATCCATCAGGCCTATGCCATCGAAGATGGGCGTTGGCAATTGACTATCAGCGGTCAGGATCAGCTGGAATATGGCACCCAGATGCTGGCAGGCGGTCTTAATATTGGATGGGAAAGTATACTGGAATTCAGCATAAAACATGGACGATTTGAACAAGGTACCTCTACAGCTCGATTATTGCCCAATATGAGTGCATTTTCTCGTCCACCAGAGATGTTTGAATGTGCTCAGGTTGCAGGGACCTTTGCCAGTCGTAGTGGCGTCAGTTTTTCTACACCTCATCTACGATATCGGGCCTTCCCGCTTAACGGCAAGGTTGTTGGAGATCGGGTTGAGCTGAATCCTTATCTGGAATATCCCGGTAACTACTATGCGATCCTGTATCAATGCTCGACAAAAAATGAACTTGGCGATTTCTGGCTGGAACGGGCTCCACGGGTGTCACGTGAGCTGGGTAAGCGTCAGGATGCTCATAGCAAAACAGAACAGGGTGCCTTCAGCGTGAGCATCAAGGAATTAAAAAGTATCCCGCCCGGATCGAAGCTGGAGATACCACTGATTGATGGTTTTAAAATCAGTATGCAGCAGGATATGGGTGGCAGACTGATTGAGTATCAATTACGGCGAATTGCAGAAGAATAGATCACTTGATGATGGCATTATGCTCGCCATCTCTAAAACCTAATTTCACCTCATCATTTGTCTTCAACTCACTGGCTGAGTGAATGAGTTTACCCTGTATACTGACTGTGGCATAACCTCGCGCCAGTGTTTTTAAGGGGCTCAGGTTATCCAGCTTACTACTGTTTAATGCCAGCTGGTGACGCTCCGCAGTGAGCTGGTTTTTCATCTGAGCCGATAAACTGCGCTTAGTCTGCTCCACATTAAGCTTCAACATAGCTATTTTTTGCAAGGGGTGATGCAGTCGAACCTGCTCTATCAGGCGTTGAAGCAGATGATTTTTTCTTTCCAGGTTATTGATCTGGATGTGTCTTAACGTATTGCTGGCGAATATCAGTCGCTGTTTAAGCGATTGCATCTGACGCTGGGGGTGCAGTCGTAAGAGTCTTTGCTGTATTGACTTAGCACTGTCTTTATAGCTGGATAGCCTGTTTAACATATGCTGTTGTAGTCGAAGAGACAACTGATCAATACGCATCATGATTTCAAATTGATCCATAGTGACTGATTCCGCAGCAACCGATGGTGTAGGGGCACGCTGGTCGGCGACATAATCGGCAATAGTCGTATCTATTTCATGTCCAATACCACTGACGATGGGAATCTCTGAATCAAAGATGGCATGTGCCAGTGCTGCCTCGTTAAAACACCATAAATCCTCCAGAGATCCCCCACCACGTATTAGCAATAGAACATCGCATGCAGCATGTCGATTTGCCAGTTTAATAGCATTCACGATGGAGTCTGTAGCGGCTTCACCCTGAACCTGGGTGGGAAACAGGGTAACCTGACTGGAGGGGGAACGACGCCGAATAACACTAATAGCATCGCGAATGGCAGCACCGCTGGCTGAAGTGATAATGCCGATGTGACGCGCCTGATCGGGAACGGTTTTTTTATGCTTTTGATCAAACAGGCCTTCACTAGATAACTGTTTTTTCAACGCTTCAAACTCTCTCATCAATCTGCCAACACCGGCTTCTTCCATATGCTCAACAATCACCTGATAATCACCGCGTGCCTCATATAAGGTGACCTGAGCTCGGATCAGGATTTGTTGTCCATTCTGTGGAGTAAAATGTATGCGTTGATTACGGTTACGAAACATGGCTGCGCGTAACTGAGAGCGTTCATCTTTAAGCGTGAAGTACCAATGGCCGGAAGCAGGGCTGGAAAAATTTGAAATCTCACCTTCGATCCAGATCGAACCAATCCCCTTTTCGAGCATGGTTTTGATCTCAAAATTGAGCGCAGATACGCTCCAGATAGCTTCATTGTGTTGCATGGATGTGAGTGCTGGATGTATGGATATTGAACAGGGACTTTACTAGAGATAGGGGGATTAGTCTTCGGGAAAAATTGTTGTCCAGGAGTCGAAGAAGAAAAAGCAATGGATAAAGGCTAAAAAAAGTCGCTAAAAGCGACTGCAGTCTGACATCGGGCGAAAATTATTTCTCCCAAGACCCTTTTTTTAAGTTATCCGGACCATTATCCGGTTTACCGCCCAGAGGTCAATACCTTATAATCGCGCTTTGAAATTGACCCCTCCGGAGTAATTATGCGCATATCCCAGGAAGCCCTCACCTTTGATGATGTTTTACTAGTTCCAGCCAAATCAGATGTATTACCTAATGATGCTGAACTGAAGACTCGTCTTACTCAGGGTATAGAGTTAAATATCCCTCTGATATCGGCAGCAATGGACACGGTTACAGAATCCGGCCTTGCAATCGCTATGGCTCAGGAAGGGGGTATGGGGATTGTACATAAGAACCTTACTCCTACCGAACAGGCCCGCCAGGTCGCCAAGGTGAAAAAATTCGAAAGTGGTGTGATCAAGGATCCGATCACCATCAGGGCCGATACTATGATTCGAGATGTGATTGCATCCACTGAAAAGAATCAGATTTCCGGTTTACCTGTGATGGGCTCTGAAGGACTGGTGGGTATAGTCACCAAGCGAGACCTGCGATTTGAAACCAATCTGGACCAGCCAGTAACCTCAGTGATGACGCCCAAAGAGCGTTTGGTCACCGTAGAAGAGGGCGCGAGCAAAGACCAGATCATGGAACTGTTACACAAACACAGGATTGAACGCCTGTTGGTTGTGAATAAAAACTTCGAACTAAAAGGCATGATTACGGTTAAGGATATCACCAAGTCAACCGTCCATCCGCTGGCCTGTAAAGACGATCAGGGGCGTTTAAGAGTGGGTGCTGCAGTTGGTACCGGAAAGGATACCGATGAGCGAGTTGAAGCTTTGGCTAATGCCGAAGTCGACGTGATCGTCGTAGACACGGCCCATGGTCACTCGAAAGGTGTCATCGAACGTGTCGCCTGGGTGAAAAAACATTATCCGCAGATTCAGGTTATAGGCGGCAATATTGCTACCGGCCATGCAGCAAGAGATCTGGTGGATGCCGGAGCTGATGCGGTTAAGGTAGGTATAGGTCCTGGATCTATCTGTACAACTAGAATTGTAGCGGGTGTCGGTGTGCCGCAGATTTCGGCTATTTCGAATGTAGCACTGGCACTTAAGGATACAGGTATCCCCTGTATTGCTGATGGTGGTATTCGCTTCTCGGGGGATGTTTCCAAAGCACTGGTAGCCGGTGCACATACAGTCATGATCGGCAGCATGTTTGCTGGTACTGAAGAAGCACCGGGCGAGGTTGAGCTATATCAGGGCCGTTCTTATAAATCTTACCGTGGCATGGGGTCATTAGGCGCTATGCAAAAAGGTTCCAGTGACCGTTACTTCCAGGCGGATAGTTCGGTAGAAAAGCTGGTTCCTGAAGGTATAGAAGGCAGGGTTCCCTATAAAGGTCCATTATCTGGGATTATTCATCAGCTACTTGGTGGAGTTCGCTCCAGCATGGGTTATGTGGGCTGTGCCAACATCGAAGAATTGAGAACCAGACCAGAATTTGTCAAGGTAACCGGTGCAGGCATGGCCGAGTCTCACGTTCACGATGTCACCATCACTAAAGAAGCGCCAAACTACCGGGTTTAACTACTGATGACACTTAACCATGACCTGCATGATGACAGGATTCTTATACTTGATTTTGGTTCTCAATATACCCAGTTGATTGCACGTAGAGTGCGTGAACTGGGTGTGTACTGTGAAATCCTGCCCTGGGATATTGAAATGGATCGCGTGATTGGATTTATGCCGAAGGGGATAATCCTGTCAGGTGGCCCTGAATCTACCCTGGAAGACCAAACACCCGTCGCCAATCTGGATCTACTGGACTTGAAGGTGCCTGTTTTGGGTATTTGCTACGGTATGCAAACACTGGCCAATCAACTCGGTGGAAAAGTAGAGAATGTAGGGCATAGTGAATTCGGCTATGCACAGGTGCGTGCGCACGGACATACCGAGTTACTGAAAGATATTCAGGATCATCAGACTGCTGAAGGTTATGGCATGCTGGATGTCTGGATGTCGCATGGTGATCGTGTTGCCGAGATGCCAGAAGGCTTCAAGCTTATGTGTAGCACAGACTCTGCCCCCATTGCTGGGATGGCGGATGAGGCACGTAAGATTTATGGTCTGCAGTTTCATCCTGAGGTAACTCATACGCGCCAGGGATCAGAGATTCTAGGTCGCTTTATCCATCAGATCTGTGGTTGTGCTTCCGACTGGGTGGCTGAAAATATCATTGAAAACAGCATCAGGCTGGTACGAGAACAGGTTAAAGATGGAAACGTTATTCTCGGTCTATCTGGCGGCGTTGATTCATCAGTAGTCGCGGCTTTACTGCATAAAGCCATAGGCAAGCAATTGACCTGTATCTTTGTCGATAACGGTTTGTTACGTCATCAGGAAGGCGACCAGGTAATGGCTACCTTTGCTGAGCATATGGGAGTTAAGGTCATTCGGATTGATGCCGAACAGCGCTTTCTGGATAAACTTAAAGGGGTTTCTGATCCTGAGCAGAAACGCAAGGTCATCGGTAACCTGTTTATCGAGATTTTTGAAGAAGAGGCCAGCAAGCAAAACGATGCAGCCTTTCTGGCACAGGGCACTATCTATCCCGATGTCATTGAATCTGCAGGTGCTTCTACCGGCAAGGCTCATTTAATCAAATCGCATCATAATGTGGGTGGTTTACCGGAGGATATGAAGCTGGAACTGGTTGAGCCCCTACGTGAATTATTCAAGGATGAAGTGCGTCGCATAGGTGTTGAACTGGGCCTGCCTCATAACATGGTTTATCGTCATCCATTCCCAGGCCCTGGTCTGGGTGTAC
>JBNKPX010000059.1:0-21732 GCA_050295575.1 Gammaproteobacteria bacterium
CATATTTATTAGTTAGCTGAGAGCCCTGTGCCTGCATCACGCGTGGACTGGTGTAGTTCTCAGAAGCAATCAATTCGATATGCTCTTCCTGACGCTTATTTTCCGCTTCAATCGTTGCCCACAATTCATCATCGTATCCAGCGATTTGATCATTCTTACTAAACATATTTTTTCCTACAGATAAATTTGATTATTTTAACCGGCTTAGTGCCTGGACATAAACCGCTATTTTGGAATTGTTTCTCAACCCAGTTCGATATCTACAATCAATTCATTGGCAAGATCTTCCAACACCTCACTCAGTTCATCAATGCTACGACCTTCAGCCAGACATAAAGTAATGCTAGCCTTGAACAGGGTTTCGCCCGACATAGTGGCTTCACAGACTTCTGTCTCCATATCATCCACGGTTGCACCATGAGCACTCAAGGCAGCAGTAATGCGATGCACTATGCCCGGCCTATCCTGCCCGACCAGTTGCAGCTTATAGCATGTACTGCTAACCACTGCCTGCGAGCCATCGACTTCCTCAATCGATATCTGTAAGCCCACATTAGTGGATTGTAAATCGCTACAAAAGCCCTCATATTCCTGTTCCGGCAACTTCACACTGAGAATCCCGGCAAACTTGCCGCTCAAATTCGCCATACGGCTTTCTATCCATTCTCCCTGATGGCGTAGAACAACCGCGGCAACCGATTCGACGATACCCGGACAATCATTTCCAATCAGTGAAATTACCAGTGACTTACTCATTTCTCTATCCTCTACGTGACTACTTTAATCGGACTTGTGCTCTTCATAGTGTGAAATCGGCAAACAGGAGCACATCAGGTTCTTGTCTCCATAGACATTATCTACCCGCCCCACCGGTGCCCAGTATTTGGATTCACGTAACGACTCTACAGGATACGCAGCCTGTTGACGTGAGTATGCATGCTTCCATTCATCAGCAGTCACCGAATTAACCGTATGCGGCGCATTTACCAGAGGGTTATCATGCTTGTCCATGCTGCCATTGGCTACTGCCTGAATCTCTTTCCGGATCGCGATCATAGCATCACAGAAACGATCAATTTCATATTTTGATTCACTTTCTGTCGGCTCAATCATCAGCGTACCGGGCACCGGAAAAGACATGGTCGGTGCATGAAAGCCATAATCGATCAACCGTTTGGCCACATCATCTACGGTAATACCGACTTCATCCTTGATAGGACGTAAATCTATAATGCATTCATGGGCTACCATGCCGTTAGCATCGGTATATAGTAATGGGTAGTGATCTTTCAGTCGATGTGCCAGATAGTTTGCATTCAGTATTGCAAGCTGAGTGGCTTTTACCAGCCCTTCTCTACCCATCATGGAGATATACGCCCAGCTGATCGGTAAGATACCCGCGCTACCCCAGGGAGCACCCGATACAGGACCTACATGCTCTGGCCCGTTTTCTACCACAGCATATCCCGGTAAGAAAGGCTTCAGATGCTCAACCACACCAATTGGCCCTACACCTGGACCACCACCGCCATGTGGAATAGCAAATGTTTTATGCAGATTTAAATGGGAAACATCACCACCGAACTTGCCCGGTGCACAGACGCCTACCATCGCATTCATATTTGCACCGTCGATATAAACCTGTCCGCCATGCTCATGTACCAGCTCACATACCTCAACCACAGAGGCTTCAAAGACACCATGTGTGGATGGATAGGTAATCATAATGGCAGCCAGATTTTCTGAATGTTTTTCCAGTTTTGCTTTTAAATCATCCAGACTGATATTGCCATGATCATCGGTCGCAACGACCACTACTTTCATTCCAGCCAGGTGTGCAGACGCAGGGTTAGTACCATGCGCTGAAGCAGGAATCAGGCAGATATCCCGATGCTGATCACCACGGCTAGCGTGATAGGCACGTATCGCCAGCAATCCGGCATATTCACCCTGTGCGCCCGAATTAGGCTGCAGCGAAACAGTATCATAACCGGTTGCCGCGCATAGCATCTGTTCCAGTTCAGTGATTAATTCTTTATACCCTGCAGCCTGATCCAGCGGAACAAAAGGGTGCAGACCAGCAAACTCAGGCCAGCTAACCGGCATCAGTTCTGCCGCAGCGTTCAGCTTCATGGTGCAGGAACCGAGTGGAATCATCGCGCGATCCAGCGCCAGATCCTTATCTGCCAGATGACGCATATAGCGCATCATTTCGGTTTCAGAATGATAGGAGTTAAATACCGGATGGGTTAGATATTCACTTTCGCGTACAAACACTGGATCCAGGGTGTTTTGCAGATTTACCTCCAGTGCTGCTACCGTCAAAGGCTCATCGTCGTCATTAAAAATTGCTAGCAATGCATCGACATCGGCTACGGTTGCGGTTTCATCCAGTGATATAGAAATCTGGTGAATATTGCGCTGATAAAGGTTGTAGCCCCTGGCATAAGCATGCTGCATAAAATGAGGCGCATCGCATTTAAGGGTAATAGTGTCAAAGTAATTCTGATTCACTACCTTAATACCGGACTGCTTCAGCCCTTCCGCTAAAACTCGTGTCAGTCTCTGCACTCTTTGCGCTATCTTCTTCAGACCCTGAGGACCATGATAGGCGGCATACATACTCGCCATTACCGCTAGCAATGCCTGTGCAGTACAGATATTACTGGTGGCTTTTTCGCGTCGTATATGTTGCTCGCGCGTTTGCAAAGCCAGGCGATAGGCCTTGTTACCATGGCTATCGATAGACACCCCGATCAGGCGCCCGGCCATGGAACGCTTGAAGGCATCACGCGTTGCCAGATAAGCTGCATGCGGACCACCAAAACCCAGAGGAACTCCGAAGCGCTGGGTATTACCCACCGCCACATCGGCATCAAAATCACCAGGCGCTTTAATCAGGGTCAGCGCCAGCAAATCAGCGGCCACAGCCAGCAGGGCTTTTTTATCGTGCAACTGCTGCGCTAAAGCGGAATAGTCACGAATTTCACCACTGGAACCGGGATACTGAACCAGCGCTGCGAACACATCCAGCTGATCCAGGTCATTCAGCGGGTCACCGACAACTATGTCGATATCCAGGGTAGCCGCACGCGTTTTAACCACCGCAATGTTCTGCGGATGACAATCCTGATCCACAAAAAACACGCTGCTTTTGCTTTTACTCATACGCTGACATAGCGTCATCGCTTCAGCACAGGCGGTAGCTTCGTCAAGCAGCGATGCATTCGCCAGTTCCATTCCGGTTAATTCAGCAACCATGGTCTGAAAGTTCAGCATAGCTTCCATGCGGCCCTGAGATATCTCTGCCTGATACGGTGTATAGGCTGTATACCAGGCAGGATTTTCCAGAATATTGCGCTGTACGACAGGTGGTGTGAAAGTATTGTAATACCCCAGACCTATGAACGATTTATGACGACCATTCTTTTCAGCCATCTGCCTCAGACGTGCCAGTGACTGATGCTCGGTCACCCCTTCGGCTAAGGCCATATCATCTTCACGCAGGATTGACTCCGGAATGATTTTTTTAATCAAATCATCCAGCGTAGTTGCGCCTAATGCTTTTAGCATATCAGTCTGATCCTGTTCATCAGGGCCTATATGCCTATCTGCAAAATAATCAGCCTGCTGTAACTGATTGATGGTCATGGGGTTTTGGTTCATGCTTATACCTCTATTCCGCTTCTTTTAGTCAAGACCATCCAGGTATTTATCTTCATCCATTAGCTCATCCAGCTCTTCTTCATCGGCCATTTTTACCTTGATAAACCAGCCAGCACCCATAGCGTCTTCATTGACTTTACCGGGATCGCTATCCAGCTCTTCATTCACTTCCAGCACTTCCCCTGTGACAGGAGCAATCAGGTCACTGGCTGACTTCACTGATTCAATGACAGCAATACCTTCGCCCTTTTCTATCTCTGCCCCCACTTCAGGTAGCTCGATATATACCAGTTCGCCCAGTTGTTCCTGAGCAAATTCTGTTATACCAATCAAAGCAGTGCCATCATCTGCGGTTAAAACCCACTCATGATCTTCAGTGAAACGTAAAGTACTCATAATTATCTCCTGTTTTTTTTAAAGTATTCTGACTGCGCCAGAAGCTTGAAAATATATTCCGGTTAACCTGGTCGCTAACCTCGATAGTAACGCTGCTCAACGAATGGCATTTTTACCACTGTGACCGGAATCTGTTTGTCACGTACCAGAGCAAACAGCTCAGTGTCTGGTTTTGCCAGCGCGGTTTCAACGTAACCCATCGCAACCGGCCCATTCACACTGGGGCCAAAACCACCGCTGGTGACAATACCCACGGGTGTGCCTTCAGCATCGACCAGTTGCGCACCATCACGTACTGGCATACGACCTTCCGCCTTAATGCCGACTCGTTTGCGTTCAACCCCATTGGCAATTTGCGACATGATGGTATCAGCACCCGGATATCCGCCTGCACGCTCGCCATCTGCACGACGTGATTTGCTCAATGCCCATAGCAGGCTGGATTCTACCGGTGTGGTTTGTGTATCCAGATCATGACCATAGAGACACAGCCCTGCTTCCAGCCGTAATGAGTCACGTGCACCTAGTCCCACGGGCTCGACTTCAGCCTGTGCCAGCAGGGTACGTGCCAGACGCACGGCATTATCATCATGCACTGAAATCTCAAAACCATCTTCTCCGCTATAGCCCGAACGGGTGACAAAGCATTCAATACCATCAATTTCGATTTCAGCTGCGCTCATGAAAATCATCTGTTTGGTTTCGGGTGCCAGGCGCGCCATCACTGCTCCAGCCTGTGGGCCCTGTATAGCCAGTAATGCGTATTCTTCCAGTACTTCAATTTCACAGAATTCGGAAAGATGGGCACGCATATGCGCGATATCCTGATCCTTACAGGCTGCATTCACTACCACAAACAGGTGATCGCCCGCATTGGTAACCATCAGGTCATCCATCACCCCCCCCTGATCATTGGTGAACAATGCATAGCGTTGTTTCATTTCACCCAGATCTACGATATCTACCGGCACCAGGGTTTCCAGTGCTGCTGCTGCCCGCTCACCCTTCAAACGAAGCTGCCCCATATGCGACACATCAAATAAGCCTGCTGCATTTCGAGTATGCAAATGCTCCTTCACAATCCCCATAGGATACTGCACCGGCATCGCATAACCCGCGAAAGGTACCATTTTCGCACCCAGCTCCACATGCAGCTCGTAAAGTGCTGTTTTCAACATATCGTCATTACTTGTCATGGCTCTACCCTCAATATTTCCTGTTGGAAATAATTATTAAACTCAAATGGCTTTAACTACTGCCGGTTTTTATCGACAACTCGGATGATGGTGTACATACCCATAATATCTGTGCATCCTCTTCACTTTCAGATACGCATAAATGACCCATTCCCGAATCATAGTACAGACTGTCACCCTGTTGCAGATTAACCGGCTCGTAAAATTCGCAATAAAAAGTGATACTCCCCGACAGCACCAGTAAAAACTCTTCTCCAGAATGTCTAACCCACCCACTGAAATCATCGAATGAGCGCGCATGCACCGTAGTTTTGAATGGCACCATTTTTTTCTGTGTTAAATCAGTGGCAAGCAACTCATGCTCGTAGGTTTGCGTAGGATGAAGACGTCCCTCACCATTACGGGTCAGTGCTTTACGCCCGGATACCAGAGCTTCGGAACTGGACACAAATAACTGGGGGACATCTATACCCATCCCGGCAGCTAGCTTTTGCACCACTTCGAAGGAAGGGGAGATTTGTTCGTTTTCTATCTTGGATAAGGTGGATTTGGCAAGTGAAGTACGCATGGCAGCTTCGTCCAGCGTCCATTTATTGCGTAAGCGTATTTCGCGTACTTTTTCGCCCAGCTTTAACGGTTGAAATACCTTATCAGTGATCATTTACAGGAAATCCTGAGCAGATAGAATGAATAGAAGCGCAATTGTATAAATAATATTTCCGATTGGAAACTTTATTTCCTGATATGGTTATAATTTCAGATAATAAACAAGTCAGCAGATACAGATAGGAGTCGTTTCTGTCAGGCCTGGCCGAATCGGTTTATTATGCTGCAGCGGGTGTATTCTGCTTTTGCCTGAGATATTATGCCCGCACACAAAGCAAATCTAATCACGCTGCATGAAATCTTTTAAGGCCATATTAACTTCACTTCTGGACAGTTTACGTGACCTGTTGCCTATCATTCTTGTTATTGCTTTTTTCCAGCTGGTGGTTTTGCAGCAACCTATTCCTAACTTTGGCGAAATCGCAATCGGTGTTGTTTTTATCATCATTGGTCTCACGCTATTTGTGCATGGACTCAATATGGGGCTATTTCCGGTGGGCGAATCTATGGCGTATGCCTTTGCCAGTAAGGGCAGCCTGTTCTGGTTACTGGCTTTTGCATTTGCGCTGGGATTTGGCACCACGGTAGCTGAACCCGCCCTGATTGCTGTAGCCAGTGAAGCAGCAGAGATAGCGGCCAATGGGCAGATGATTGAAAACAGCGAGGCTGCCAGGGAGTCTTATGCTTACTGGTTACGTATAACCGTTGCCATATCTGTGGGGTTTGCCATCCTGGTCGGCGTATTTCGCATTATCAAGGGCTGGCCCATCCAGTACCTGATCATTGGCGGTTATGTGGGCGTAGTTATCATGACCATATTCGCTCCACCGGAGATTATTGGCATTGCCTACGATTCAGGAGGGGTCACTACCTCTACTATTACCGTTCCTCTGGTGACCGCATTAGGGGTCGGGCTGGCTAACTCAATCAAGGGACGCAACCCGATGATCGACGGCTTTGGCCTGATCGCTTTCGCTTCTTTAACGCCGATGATTTTTGTCATGGGCTATGGCATGGTGGTGTAAATCTCGCGATGCATATCCTGTCAGATCTTTTTAAAACCATGCTCACTACGGTGTGGGATGTACTGCCCATAGCCATCATTATCTTTGGCTTTCAGTTTTTTGTGTTGCGTAAATCCATGCCTAACCTGAAAAAGATCATCAGTGGTTTTGTCCTGGTGCTACTGGGCCTCGCTTTCTTCCTGGAAGGTCTGGAAGCAGCTCTTTTTCCGCTAGGTAAATTGATGGCGCAACAACTCACCGACCCGACATTTCTGGGCGCTGGCTCTGGAAAGGCGGTAGAAGATCTGGACTGGCATGACTACCAGTGGGTTTATCTATTTGCCTTAGCGATTGGATTTTCTACCACCATAGCCGAACCCTCTCTGCTTGCCGTCGCCATTAAGGCCAATCAGGTCTCTGCCGGTAGTATCGGCATATGGGGGCTGCGTATCGCTGTTGCATTAGGGGTAGCCGTCGGCATTGCATTAGGGGTGTATAGAATCATCACCGGCACACCTCTTTACTGGTATATCGTTACCGGCTATGTGTTTGTGGTTATTCAGACACTTTTTGCGCCGCGTCTGATTATTGCCCTGGCCTATGATTCCGGCGGGGTGACAACCTCTACCGTAACCGTTCCTCTGGTCGCCGCACTTGGCCTTGGGCTCTCTTCTACAGTTCCCGGCCGCAGCCCGTTACTCGATGGCTTTGGCCTGATCGCATTCGCCAGCCTGTTTCCGATTATGTCTGTCATGGCTTATGCCCAGATATCCGACTGGCGATCTAAACAAAACCGCAAAAAATAACTTGATGAGAAACTGCCATGCATTTTAAATTGATTATTGCACTTACCGAAGATGGAATTACTGACAAGGTTATCCAGGCTGCCCGCGAAAAAGGCGCTACGGGATCCACACTAATTGCCAACGCACGAGGAGAAGGCATAAATGTCGCTAAAACCTTTCTTGGCTTAAGCCTGGAAACCCAGCGTGATGTGATTTTATTTCTGGTGGAAGAACACCTCAGTCGAGAAATTCTGGAAAGCATTGCTCAGGCAGGAGAGTTCGAAGCCAACCCTGGTAGCGGCATAGCCTTTTGTATCGATGTAGAAGATGCGGTCGGAGTATCGCGCCAGGTAAACGAATTAACTGAAAAAGTTGAGGAAGAGCTATGAGCCAGAGAGAAATAATCCGTGTAAAAGATGTCATGAAACCAGATTTTGACCTGGTCGATGGCATGGATACGGTAGCCGATGTGTTAAGAAATTCCACCTATGCAGAAAGCAAATGCTTCATCGTTAATATGCGTCATGAGGATGATGAATACGGCATTGTACTGTTATCCGACATTGCCAAAAAAGTGCTCGCCAGGGATAAAGCACCCGAGCGCGTTAATATCTATGAAATCATGACCAAGCCCGTCATCTTTGTAGATCCTGATATGGATATCCGCTACTGCACGCGCTTATTCGAAAATTTTGGTTTAAGCCGCGCACCAGTAGTCGACAATAAAAAGGTAGTGGGTATCGTCGGTTATACGGATATCGTGTTACGTGGTGTGAGGGACCACCTAGCTTAGGACCTGCCAACCTCTTTTACAGTGAGCCAGAAGGGGGGGATCTCTTATCAGACCGTGAGCGAGCTCGAATGGAATAGTGAACTTTTACTGCAAAAAATGAATTTTCTTATAAAATCTATATAACGCAGGTTAACTTCGTTCTTCAGTAGTGGCGTCGATAATTATTAAGTAAGAGCTCTGAATAATTCATCCATGAATGATCAGAGCACGAAAAACGAAAACAGTGATTTTCTTTTTTCTCACAAAATCAATGACTTGTAGCCATCGATTTTGGCGGCACATCCCTGTGCCGCAGGAACCTCTGAATTAATCAAAGGTTCCTTAAATAATAACTTATTGGTAGATGGATCTGACTATGAACTGGCTCAAAGGCAACAGCGAAAATTTTCAAAAAAGGATAGATACCCTGGAGACAGCGTTGGCCCAAAAGGATGCTGAAACTCTATTCTTACAACAGAAAGTCTCCTCAACAGGTCCTGGCTATCGAGAGCTTTTACAACAATATGCCCACTTAACCTCCGAAGCTGTCCACTTTGCTGATGTTGGCACTTCGCTCAACATGATCCGTGAAAAGTCTGCTGAAACAGCCACTACCCTGATTGAAGAACAGCGTAAGTTGCGTGAAACATCCAGTCTATTCAAACAAAGCACTGAGATGTTGTCGCATATCTCCAGTGGCATAGAGTCGCTAAATGACACTACCAGCAACAGTATAACTTCGGTGAACCAACTGGAAGGCGCAACCCAGAATATTGAACAATTCACCCAAATCATTTCGGACATTTCAAACCAGACCAACCTGTTGGCATTAAATGCAGCAATTGAAGCAGCACGTGCGGGGGAAAAAGGCCGTGGTTTTGCCGTAGTGGCGGACGAAGTTCGGGTACTCGCTTCTAAAACAGCCGAAGCCACCAACCAGATCAAAGAACTGGTCAACACAATCAAGGAGCTATCCGGCGTCACTCAATCCAGCTTTAATAAGATCGTCGAATCAAGCGATGACATGAATACCTCGGTACACGCCGTAGGCAATGTCATTGATGAGATAGTTGGCTTTTCAGACAACATGACAAGCGTCATCTTTACCTCATCGACAAACGCATTCATCGAAACAGTGAAACTGGATCACATCATGTACAAGATTGATGTTTATCAGCATATCTTTGGTATGGGTGACAAAACAGTCGAAAGCTTTGCCGACCATCGCCAATGCCGCCTGGGAAAATGGTACTACGAGGGTAAAGGGCTGGAGCTATCCTCACTAGACCACTATCGCAAGCTGGAACAGCCACATATGTCTGTACATCAAAGCGGTATCAAGGCTATGAATGCGAAACGTGAGAAACAGCACTATGACTGTATTATTTATCTACATGAAATGGAGCAGGCCAGTCGTGAAGTCATCGACCTGATGGATGAGCTGGCACTGGACAGTCATCGAATTCACAACGAGGGATTAAAGGAATCAAAATAGGAAGCAATGCTTCAACCCGACCTTAGTGATTATTGTCCCTGTATCGAAATCGCTGAAAATAGGCTGGCCTTTGCTGCCAGACAGGGTAAGGATATGCGCGATAATAAGGAATAACCGGTGCCTGTAGCGGATAAGGAGGCGGAGGATAGTATCTATGCGATTGACCACTCAGTCGATTAAACCAACCAGCAGGACCGCCCAGAGGACAGAAGCTAAATTCAGGGAAGCGAGCCTCAGCCGTCACGGCAAACAGCAGAGCCATCAAACTCAAGAAATGAACAACTTTCAATTTCATAGATATCAGGTACATTATTATTTGTGGCATGATACCTCATACAGCCACTATTTAGTGTTTTAATCAAAATCTCAGGATCACCTATGGCGGATAGATTCAACTACGAAAAACTGGATAAAATTGTTGCCGATGCCCATGCCAATCGAGATAAGCGCTCACAGGGCTATCGTGAACAGGCACTAAAACTCTACCCCTGGATCTGTGGCCGCTGTGCACGAGAATTTGACCGCAGTAATCTGCAGGAACTCACGGTGCATCATCGCGACCATAACCATGACAATAACCCACCCGATGGCAGCAACTGGGAACTTCTTTGTCTGTATTGTCATGATAACGAACATTCACGCTATGAAGACTATGTCAAAGGTGGGCAGTATGGACATGGCAAACAACAGGTCGAAGAGATCAAGCACAACCCCTTTGCCGATTTAAAAAAGATGATGGATAAAGATGATTAGTCTGAAAATCATCCTGATCGGTATACCGCTATTAATCATCATCGGACTTGCCGCACTGTCATTTAACACCCGGCATAGCCCCATAAAGCCAGGCGCTAATAGAGCCCTGACAGACTGCCCAGACAAAAAGAACTGTGTTTCCAGTCTGGCAACTACATCTGATAAAAAAATAGCCGCCTTTGACATTACCACTGACAAAGCCAGCCAAAGCTGGGGACGGCTAATCAGCCTGGTTCAGCAGCAGGGTGGTGAAATACTGTTCAACGATGGTCGATACTGCCATGCAGTCTTCACCTCGATGATCTTTCGTTTTAAGGATGACCTGGAATTGCTGATGGAACAGTCACAGATCCATATCCGCTCGGCCTCACGTGCAGGGTATTCAGATCTAGGGGTGAACAGGAAAAGGATCGAAAAAATCAGAAATCTTTTCGTTGAGACTAAATAGTTGAGACCATCGCTAGATAATCGCGCTGAGTCACGACCTGTAAAATATGATATCAAAGATCATGAAAATTAAAATTATAGCTTTTAGCGTCCTGCTCACTGTATTGCTCTGTGCCTGCAATAATCAGACAGTTTCACCCGAAGATGAAATCAGACAGTTTATTGCGTCTGGTATAGAAGCTGCTGAACAGCGTAAGAGCTCAGTGCTAAAGGATATGGTTCACAAGAATTATTCCGACCACAGAGGGTATAACAAACAACAGTTAGCCGGTTTAATTCGCATTTATTTCCTGCGTAATAAAAGCATCTATCTTCTTAGCAAGATTAAAGATATTCAGATTAGCGGAAATCAAAATGCCCAGGTTCAACTTTATGTTGCGATGGCTGGCAAACAGATTTCTGATATCACACTGTTAAGCAATTACCGTGCGGGTATCTATCGTTTTGACTTACAGTTGATCAAACCTGATGATGAATGGTTTGTGGAGAGTGCAAAATGGGCAAGGGCTTCTGCCGCTGATATGCAATAAAATTAGTCCGACTCACGATTCCAGCTACCGGACTTACCGCCCGATTTATGCAACAGGCAGACATCACCAATCAACATACCTCGGTCTACTGCCTTACACATATCATAGATAGTTAACAGCGCGACCTGAACGCCGGTTAAAGCCTCCATTTCAACGCCGGTTTGCCCATTGGTTTGTGCCGTGACTTCACAGTTGACGCGTTGCTTCTCTGCATCAATATTGAATTCTACTGACACATGCGTAAGCGCCAGAGGATGGCACAGAGGTATAAGATCAGAGGTGCGTTTGGTGGCCATAATCCCCGCCACACGTGCAATGCCCAATACATCCCCTTTTTTATGATCGCCCTGTTGAATCAATTGCAGGGTGGAAGATTGCATCTGAATATATCCAGCGGCAACGGCTTTCCTCTGTGTAATTGATTTCTCACCCACATCAACCATGTGGGCCTTTCCTGCGCTATTAAAATGTGTCAGATCGGACGTCATTGGAGAGTTATTTTACCAGTATATACATGGCCTGATCGCCACGCTTTATATTCATCAACAGACTCCGGCTGCTTCTTGCTGCAGCATAGGCATCATCAAAGGTTTTCACCAACTGCTTGTTGATGGAGTAGATGATATCATCCTTGCGAAGACCTGTATTCCATGCCGGACTTCCTGGAACAACGTCCTCCACCAGCAGGTATTCAACCTGGCCAACCCGGATATCGGTTTGTTTCATCTCCGCGATTTTAGCCCCTGCCAACCGACTACTGAATTCTTTTCCATCCATGGTTACTACATCTATCTGCTGGATGGTCGCCTTGATCAAACCCACTCGACCATTGCGAATGATTTCAAGTTCAACAGATTGACCTATACGCATCAGGCCAACCACATTGTACATATCCACCGATGAACGCACCTTGCGACCATTGGCCTTGACGATCACATCCCCAACCTTCAAACCGGCTTTCTGCGCCGGCGACCCCATCTCTATCTTGGTCACCACTGCGCCCTGACTTGACTCCAGATTAAACGCACGCGCTAACTCTGAAGTAAGATCCTGAGCCTGAGCACCCAGGCGACCGCGCTTCACCTCGCCGAATTCGATCAGTTGCTGCATAACATCCTTAGCCATATTGATCGGAATCGCAAAGCCAATTCCTATATTGCCCTGATTACCGTTACCAGCGCCCAGAATCGCAGTATTAATACCGACCAGCTCTCCACGCAGATTGACCAGTGCACCGCCTGAATTACCAGGATTGATAGAGGCATCGGTCTGAATAAAATCTTCAAACGATTCGATTCCCAGGCCAGAACGCCCAAGCGCCGAAACAATACCCGAGGTTACTGTCTGCCCAAGTCCAAAGGGGTTGCCGATAGCGACTACAAAATCACCCACCCTTAGCTCACTGGAGTCGGCAAAGGAGACACTGCTCAGATTTTGTGCCCGAATCTTAATCACCGCCACGTCTGTTTCAGGATCTCGCCCCAGCACCTCGGCCAGCAACACGCGTCCATCACGCAGGGTAACGCTGATTTCAATAGCATCTTCTATGACATGATTATTGGTTAATATGTAGCCATTTTTTGCATCAACAATAACGCCTGACCCCAAGCTCGAGGTTTCCTGCTCGCGCTGGATTCCGGGTATATTGAAAAAGCGCTGAAACAGGGGGTCGTTAAACAGGGTTGTACTAACCTGCGTTTTGCCTTTGGTTGATATATTGACGACGGCAGGCGTGGTCTTTTCCAGCATCGGCGCCAGGCTGGGTAACGCCTGACCATTTACAGATACCGGTAAAGCTGCCTGCGTTTGCGGCAAAAAAAACAGTGGAAATAAAATTAACGCCAATCTTATCAGTTGCATCAAAATCTTCTCGGATTAAAACTAAACTTTTCAGACATGGTTTGATAAAACTTTCGGGTTTCATCATCGTTGGCAGCCGGGGTATGGATCTGTATCTCTACCATCAGGTCCCCGTCCGGTTTACCCGGCAGACCACGACCTTTTAAACGCATCTTTTGCCCAGACTGTACGCCCGCAGAAATCTTCAACTCTACATGACCAGTTAAGGTCGGCACGGTTATTTTACTGCCCAAAGCAGCTTCCCATGGTGTGACCGGACATTTCAAAATCAGATCACGTCCCTCCAGTCGAAACAGCCGATGCGGTAATACATGCATTTCTAACAAAAGATCACCCGCTTCGCCACCACTGGTCGAGGGGTGACCCTGACGTGACAGGCGAATCTTTTGCCCGCTCATGACGCCACGCGGAATATTAATTTTAAGTTTCTTTAAGGTGGGTGTTGCAATACCTCCAGAGGTCGATTCTGAGCGAGAGATTTGAATGGTTTTCTCACCGCCATTAAAGGCTTCTTCCAGAGAGATATCCAGCTTCAGGGTTTGATCCTCGCCCTTTTGCGTACGTTGACGCTGACCGAATGGGGATTCTTGCCCTGAACCGAAACCAGAGCCAAAACCCGCACCTCTTCTGCCACCACGTTGCTGGGAGAAGATCGATTCGAAAAAATCGCTAAAATCTGCTCCTCCGCCAAATCCTGCAGAACCGGCCCCAAAACCGGCACCATTGAATTCGTGCCCGTGCTTCCAGTCACCACCAAACTGATCATAGGCCTTGCGTTTTTCAGCATCTTTTAGTACTTCGTAGGCCTCGTTGACTTCCTTGAATTTCTCTTCGGCCGTACTGTCCTTATTCATATCAGGATGAAACTTACGCGCCAGCTTGCGGTAAGCTTTTTTTATGGTGGCGGTGTCTGCACTGCGCTCAACACCTAAAATTTTGTAGTAGTCCTGATATTTCATTTTGTATCTACAGCAAGTGTGGGTCGCTCCGCAAGGAGCGACCTTAAGGGTTAATGACTAATCTCAATTTTACGCTGTGTTTCCACAGGCTGTACACGTCGAATAGTTAAATTCAATACACCATTTTGGCTTTTTGCCACAATCGATTCGACATCAGCATCTTCCGGCAAGGTAAATTTACGCTGGTAGCTACCAGACTTGCGTTCGCTACGGCTAAGCACCTCGCCTTCTTTAAGCGCTACAGAGGGCTTCTCAGCGCTAATGCTCAGCACCTTTTTCTCTTCGGTGATATCAATGCTTGCTGGATCAATACCGGGCATATCAAGCAATAAACGATACTCGTCTTTGCTTTCAATAATATCTACACCTGGGCTCCAGCTAGTGCTGGCCTCAGTGCGAGCTGCTCGTGAACGTCTAACGGGTGCAAAAGCACGGAACGGGTCATAATATACGGTTTGCAACATGGTCATTCTCCAAATTAATAACTATCAATAAAGCTGCTGTCATTTCTTCCAGCAATCTGTGATCGTTATCCTGTTGAATCTATACCTTTAAATTCAACGGGAAGAGAAGCTTCTGTACACTATGTAGGGCTGCTGATGATGATTTCAAGTGGCTGAACTATTAGCGGTTTCGAACCACTGCTGGATATGCTCCGCATCCATCGGCTTACTGATGTAATATCCCTGCACATAATCGCAACCCATCTGTTGTAACAGATCATGCACCTCTATCGATTCAACCCCCTCAGCAACGACCTCTATACCGAGTGTATGTGCAAGCTTGATGGTGGCTTCTACAATAGTTCTATCATCATCGTTTTTCATCATATCCTTTACGAACGACAGGTCTATCTTTAGCTTTTCAACCGGTAATTTTTTCAGGTAGGTGAGCGATGCCTGACCGGTACCAAAGTCATCGATGGATAGCGAGATGCCCATACTCGATAACTGATCAAGAATCCTTATCACCTGTTCCTGATCCTGCATGATCTGACCCTCGGTAATCTCTATCATCAGGCGTTGTGGCGGGATATCAAACTGTTTCAATGCATCACTGATCTGTTGTGGCAATTCATCATCATGCAGATCAATCATCGAAAGATTGATGGCAATCTTTACCTCACTCTTATCTAATTGCTGCAACTGCTGGCAGGCTGTATGAATAATCCATTGAGTCAGCGGACGTATCGCCTGATTATTTTCTGCCAGCGCTATGATTTGCGGAATCGATAGCTGATCTGTACCCGTTAATTTCCAGCGTAATAAGGCTTCAAAATAGCTGGTCATGTGGTCTTCTAAATTCATCACGGGCTGATAAACCAGTTTGAATTCATCGTTATCCAGTGCCTGACGAAATGACTGCATACGGGACAGGCCTGAGTAACTCTGCTCACTTGCAATGGGTTGAACAATGACAATACCACCATTGCCCTGCTGGGCTTCCAGTAACGCCTTATCAGCAATCAATACCAGTTGATCCAGCTCCTGAGCATGCTCAGGATAAAGTGCCACCCCCATGCAGATACCAACCTCGAGATTACGCCCATAGACCTTATAGGGCTGAATCAGGGACTGGTGAATTTTATCCAGAAATGACGTCAGCTGATCATCCTCAGCATACCCCAGCAACAGGGCAAAGTTATCACCCTCAAGCCGCCCCAGACTATCTGATTCACGCAGGTTATCCGTCAGCCTTTTCGCCAGCATGCGTAATAAGCCATCTCCCAGATAGTTTCCATATTCTTTATTGATTTTATGAAAACCATCGATATCGATAAATACCAGAGCATATTTGCGCGCACTGCGCTTGCCTTCCTGCAAGGCTTGCAGCACTCGCTCCTCAAAAATAACCCGGTTATGCAAGCCGGTGAGAGGATCATTCCTGGCCATATAGGCCAGCTGCATAAAATAACGTTGTAACAGGCCCATACCGGGTAATAGACGATGATCTTCTTTGCGATTACCCGGTCGTAATGTAATTATTACTGAATGCATACGTTGCGAAAGCTGAATCAGCGGATGCATCATCACCCCGTCCAGCACTCGATAGACAATCAGGAACAATAACAGTAGTAGAGGAGTTACCCATTTTGCGTCCACCAGCCAGTAGTCAAAAAAATCACCTCGGGGAAGATACAGACGTAGCGTGCCCAATAACATATGATCACGACTAAAGATGATCTCATGCAACAGATCCATCTCTGAGGTAGCCGTTTCGCTATATTCTATGCGCTGTGTCAGTGCGTTTACATGAACTGCCAACTGCTTACCTGACTGTCCCTCAAACTCACTGATAAAGCTGAAGTAATCCATCAGAATGACCAGACTCATAGCTT
Organism: Gammaproteobacteria bacterium; assembly: GCA_050295575.1. GTDB lineage: Bacteria > Pseudomonadota > Gammaproteobacteria > JACNJF01. The sequence goes on from JBNKPX010000059.1 coordinate 16,808, forward strand.
GCCCATAAATCCTGAAATCACCTTTCACCCCCATCATGGCCTGCTGCTCATCATGCAAGCAGCTAAAAAATAACGGCGGAGCACTGTTATCGATATCCGAAGCCAGTGATTGAGCCAGTTGCATACAATCACTTTTTAGCTGGACATCTTTCAGGCTGGCAAAGGGGTAAAGATAGACCTTTTGTAACTCGAAAACATTGCTTAGATATTGATCGATATACAACTTACGCTGTGAGGCATCAGGGCGTTGTTGCAGCCCAGCACGCATATCGTAAAAGCGTGACTGCAACCATAATAATTGATCGGACTGAGCAGACTTAACCTGCTGTTGCCAGCTTTGCTGCTGAAGCAGGTCACTTGATATCTGCTGCTGTTCAAACTGCTGATACTGTGAAAATGACCATAGCCCTATACTCACTACTGCAAGCAGCATTAAAAGAGTCAGGGTGAAGCTTTGTATGCCAATTTTCATGTTCAGACTTTAAGGCGATTCAGTAATGAGGGGCAGTGCAGGGTTCACAGTTTGCCTGCACAGGTATTTTTCAATAACTGACGATACATGTAGCATTGGCTATACCTCAGTCTTTCCAGCAAACTCCTGTTCACCCCTTGTTTGAGAGAAGGTTTTACCAACCTGACTTAAAAAGCCTTCAACCGATCCAGGATCAAACTATTTTTAGCCAGGGCCTGTTAACACACCCTGGCAACATTATTTTCCACCCCCGTCTCCAATGCCTTGAGGGGTTATTCTATATTCTGCACCTGCTCGCGCATCTGTTCTATCAGCACTTTCAGATCCACCGAAAGCCTGGTCGTTTCAGCGTCCTGAGATTTTGACGACAGGGTATTTGCTTCGCGATTTAATTCCTGCATCAGAAAATCAAGTCTACGACCTACCGCTTCTTGTCGATTCAGTACTTTCTCAACCTCTTTAACATGGGTCTGTAAGCGATCCAGTTCTTCTTCAACATCGATTTTTTGTGCCAGTATAGTCAGCTCCTGTTCCAGTCGGCCAGGATCGGCGCTTTCGCTCCACTGTGACAAGCGGTCTTCCAGCTGGCTCACCCATCTGGCACGAATTGCCTCATTAACCTCAGGCCTACGCTGCTTAACCTGTTCAACAATTTCACTCACCTGCTGGCAACGTGAAGCTATCATTTCCTGCAAGGCTTTACCTTCACGCTCTCTATTTTCTGTCAATTGTTCCAGCGCCTGCTGCACTCCGGACATAGCCAGATCCTGCAACGGCTTAAAATCCTGCTCAGATTCTTCCACAACGCCTGGCCAACGCAGAATGTCAGACACAGCAAGGCTATGCCCTTCATGCACAATCTTCAGCACATCCCGCTCAACCCGGCGCAAATTCTTCACCATATCTTCATTCAGACGGATTGATGAAGGCGCTGAGCGGTTTAGCTTGTAACGCAGACTGATATCCAGCTTTCCACGCTGGATATATTTTCCCAGCATTTGCCGAATCTCCGGCTCCAGCATTTTAAATTCTTCTGGTAGCTTAAACCCTGGTTCCAGATATCGGTGATTGACCGATTTGATTTCCCATACAATATCACCACTATCACAGCTAAGCTGGACACGGGAGAAAGCCGTCATACTTTTTAACATTCGGGTACCCTCAATTATGTGCGTGAATTCTAGGGCCTGTTTGTATTAATTACAAACCAGCTTTGTCAGTCATGACTACATCGGATATGCATTCAACCTGCGAATCGGTATAATCGCGCGCTATTTAACCTGTACGGTTTTCAGGTTCAAACCCCAGCGCGTGAATTCATCATTTTCACGGGTTCACCCATTCAGGAGTAAATATGAGACCCAGCGGCAGAAACAGCGACCAACTGAGAGATATTCGCATCACGCGCAACTACACCAAACATGCGGAAGGCTCAGTACTGATCGAATGTGGTGATACCAAGGTACTGTGTACTGCCAGCGTGGAAAATAATGTACCGGGATTCCTCAAAGGTAAAGGCAGTGGCTGGGTTACTGCCGAATACGGCATGCTACCGCGCTCCACCTCCAGCCGTATGCGCCGTGAATCCACGGCCGGAAAACAGGGCGGTCGTACCATGGAAATCCAGCGCCTGATTGGCCGCTCCTTACGCGCCTGTGTTGATACCAGAAAACTGGGTGAAAAAACCATCACTCTGGATTGCGATGTCATCCAGGCAGATGGAGGCACCAGAACCGCTTCGATATCCGGCGCTTTTGTGGCTTTATCTGATGCCATTCAAGCTCTGGTCGATAGTGGCAAATTGACTGAAAACCCAATTCATTGTCAGGTGGCCGCAATTTCGGTAGGTGTATATCAGGGCACCCCGGTACTCGATCTGGATTACGACGAAGATAGCAGCGCAGAAACCGATATGAATGTCGTGATGGACAGCAATGGTGGCTTTATCGAGATCCAGGGCACTGCCGAAGGTGCAGCATTTGGCGAGCAGGAGCTAGCCGCCATGCTGGCACTGGCAAAAAAGGGCACTAGTGAAATATTCCAACTGCAACGCGGAGAATAACATGCAGAAACTGGTCATCGCTTCAGGCAATAAGGGCAAATTACGCGAGTTTTCGGCCTTACTCGCCCCATTAGATTTTGATGTACACATCCAGTCTGAATTCAATGTGCCGGATGTAGAAGAAACAGGCACTACCTTTGTCGAAAACGCCATCATCAAGGCCCGCAATGCCGCCTCGCATACCGGATTACCCGCAGTGGCTGATGATTCAGGTATTGAGGTAGATGCCTTAGAAGGCGCGCCCGGAGTTTATTCCGCTCGCTTTTCTGCCCCGGATGCCACTGATGAAAAGAACAATGCACTACTGGTTGAAAAACTAACTGATGTTCCAGAACAGCAACGTACTGCTCGTTATCGTGCTGTAATCGTGTATATGCGCCACGCTAAAGACCCCTCACCTATCATCTGTGAAGGTAGCTGGGAAGGCCGTATTGTGCTTGAGCCTCAGGGTGAAGGCGGTTTTGGCTATGACCCTTATTTTTGGGTGCCAACACATGGCTGCACCAGTGCGCAGTTATCAGCGGATGAAAAAAACGCCCTGTCGCATCGTGGTCAGGCTTTACGCGAGCTGGTTAGCAAACTGACTCAGTGAATAGCTATCCACTTCAGTTTGTAACGAATCCACCACTAGGCCTGTACATCCACCTGCCCTGGTGCGCGCAGAAATGCCCGTACTGCGATTTTAATTCGCATCAATATATCGACTTTGATGAATCTGCTTACGTCAGTGCTCTGATAGAAGACCTGTTACTGGATTTACCACTGGTCTGGGGTCGCTCCATCAGCAGCATTTTTATCGGTGGAGGCACACCTTCGTTATTCTCTGCCTCGGCTATTCAACAGCTGTTATCGGAATTACGCGCCTGCCTCAACTTTAATCCAGGTATAGAAATCACCATCGAAGCCAATCCCGGCAGCGCTGACGAAGCGCATTTTGAGGGTTATCTCAATGCAGGCATCAACCGTCTATCGATAGGAGTGCAGAGTTTTGACAATGCCAGTTTAAAGGCTCTGGGGCGTATTCACGATAGCCAGCAAGCCCTGTCCGCCTATGATAAAGCCCGTAGAGTCGGGTTTCAGAATATCAATCTTGACCTGATGTTCGCGCTGCCCGGCCAGACCTTACAACTCGCAGAAGCCGATTTATTTCAGGCGATAAGGCTGCAGCCAGAGCATATCTCACATTATCAACTCACTATCGAGCCTAATACCCTGTTTTACCAGAAAGTCCCAAAACAGATTCCAGACGATGATTTGAGCTGGGAAATGCAGCAACACTGCCAGGCCTTGCTTGCACAGCAGGGATATCAACAATACGAAATTTCTGCTTATGCCAGACCTGATCGTTACAGCCGGCACAATATGAATTACTGGCAATTCGGCGATTATCTGGGTATAGGCGCAGGCGCGCATGGCAAAATCACTCTGCCAGCAGAAAATCGGGTGATACGTCGCCAACGCCAGCGCCAACCTCAGAAATACCTGCAATCCATCGGCAGCGAACGAATCTCTCAGCAACAGGATTTATCTGCTCAGGATTTAATCTTTGAATTTATGCTAAACGCGCTGCGCCTGACCGAAGGATTTGATTTATCCCTGTTTGATCGACATAGCGGAATGAGACAGGAAGTTTTGCAATCGCCGCTGCGCAAAGCTCAGGAGCTGGGTTTGATTGATTTACAGCAAAACCATCTGACACCGAGTGAACTAGGATTAAGGTTTCATAACGACCTGCAGGCCTTGTTTCTGGATGTGGATATCTTTAGGGCCTGCCAACACTAATTTGGGTATTTTTTCCCAATAATCTATCTTTTTTCGGAATTTCGAAGCGTTTTTATTCACAGCTAAAAAATTTTCATATTTTTGTCAACAGTAATTCAAAAAAAATTACAGGATTTTTATATACACTTCTTAACTTATTGATTTATATAGATTATTTCTTATTGGTTAAAAAATGACTAATTTAACAAAAAGCCTTACAGCACGGGCCTTAGCGACACTCATAGACACTTTGTCCACAGACTTATCCACAGCTTTTGTGGATAACCAGCCGAACCCTAAATCTGACAGCAATTTTCATCAAACTCATCATATTTTACTTTAACTTTCAGCCCTAACTAAGCATTAGCAACTACCAGGACCAGCTATGCTGGATTGAATATACAGAATAAGCAGTCTGAGCCGGATAAATAAGCTTCAGGTAAAATTAACACTTGCGCTTTAAATCAAAAAAAGGCAGAATTCGCGCCCGTTTAAAGCAAGTTTCGAACAAATTATTATGAAACAAGGTATCCACCCTGAATACAGAGATGTCGTTTTCCAGGACTCTTCTTCCGATTTCGCCATTTTGACTCGCTCAACCATCAACACCAAAGAAACCATTAAATGGGA
>JBNKPX010000060.1:0-21329 GCA_050295575.1 Gammaproteobacteria bacterium
GTATTCGTAGTCGAGAATGAGCGCCGCGCACGTGAGATCGCACAGACACGTGAAACTCGTATCCGTGAATCACGCCTGGCAGAACAGCAAAAGGCCAAGATCCAGGGTATGTTTGATGCTATGACTGAAGGTGATGTCGCTGATCTTAACCTGCTGGTTAAATGCGATGTGCAGGGTTCATCCGAGGCCCTCAATGATGCTTTGACCAAGCTATCTACCAGCGAGGTTAAGGTAGTTCTGGTTGGAACCGGTGTTGGTGGTATTAATGAATCTGATATCAACCTGGCAGCGGCTTCTGGGGCACTGGTTATTGGTTTTAACGTTCGTGCTGATGCGTCAGCCAAACGTATTGCGGGTGACTATGGTATCGATATCCGTTATTACAGTGTCATCTACGAAGTCATCGATGATGTTAAGGCGGCTATGAGTGGTCTGTTATCTCCTGAAACCCAGGAAAGCATTATTGGTCTGGCTGAGGTTAAGGATGTATTCAAATCACCCAAGTTTGGCGCGGTTGCAGGATCTATGGTTATCGAAGGTACGGTCAAGCGTGGTAAGCCAATTCGTGTATTACGTGATAATGTTGTTATCTACGAAGGTGAGCTTGAATCCTTACGACGCTTTAAGGATGATGTGGACGAGGTACGTAACGGCACCGAGTGTGGTATCGCGGTTAAGAATTATAACGACGTGAAGCCTGGTGATCAGATCGAAGTATTCGACCGGGTGCAGGTAGCCCGGACTATCGAGTAAGCAATAGCTAATCATGGCAAAAGATTTTTCACGTAGCGATCGACTGGCTTCGCAGATTCATCGCGAGCTGTCATCGCTGATTAGTAAATCGCTTAAGGATCCTAGAGTCGCACATCCTAGTATTCTGGATGTTACGGTGACTCGAGACCTGTCTCTGGCCAGGGTGTATTTCAGTGTGCTTGATCCTCAGGATGCGGAAACTACCCAGCAGGCATTAACTCATGCAGCAGGATTTTTACAGCGAGAGATAGGGCGTACCATTAAGGCGCGCATCACACCAAAACTTACATTTATCTTCGACGATACCGATATTCGTGGACGCAGCATGGATGAGCTTATCGACTCTGTTATTGCAAAAGATAAGGCAAATTCCACGCAGGAATAATTATGGGTCGTCGAGCAAGAAAACCTCATGGCTACCGTGATGTCGACGGTATCCTGTTATTGAATAAACCCATCGGATTGTCTTCGAACAAAGCATTGCAGGTTGCTCGCAACCTGTTTAAGGCCAATAAAGCCGGTCATACCGGAAGCCTGGATCCGCTGGCAACAGGACTACTCCCAGTGTGTTTTGGAGAGGCTACCAAATTTTCCGCTTACCTGCTTGATGCGTCTAAATCATACCGCGCGCTTTGCCAGTTAGGGCAGACCAGTTCGACCGGGGATGGCGAGGGTGATATTAGCGAAGCACTACCGGTAGAGGTGAGCGAGGCTCAACTGCAGCAGGTCATTCAGCAATTTATCGGTAAGATTCAACAGATTCCACCCATGCACTCGGCGGTGAAACATCAGGGTGAGAGACTTTATAACCTTGCACGCCAGGGTATAGAAGTAGAACGTAAGAGCCGAGAGATTGAGATCTATAGTCTGGATATCGTAAGCTTTGAGGGCGACCAGCTTGAGATCGATGTGCATTGTTCCAAGGGTACTTATATCCGCACACTGGCAGAAGATATTGGGCAGCAACTGGGTTGTGGTGCTTACCTGGCTGCACTTGAACGCACTGGTGTTCAGCCGTTCTGGGATATGAAAAGTTACACCCTTGATGAATTGCGTGATATTGCAGATGATGAGCATCAGCAGTTAGATGATTGTCTGCTACCGATGGAATCCGCTATCTCCGATTGGCCTGCAATTGAATTGAGTGATGACCTTAGTTTTTATTTGCGACAGGGTCAGCCAGTTCAGGTTCCGAGGTCTCCGACTTCCGGATATGTACGATTACTGGATGAAGCAAAAGGTTTTATTGGTGCTGGAATTATCCTTGCGGATGGTCGGGTTGCCCCAAAACGTATGCTGCGCACCTAAGATTTAACTAAACGCCCGTCAAATAAGGACTTATAGTGCTTGTTACGGGAGCTCCACATAGGTAGAATACCCCCCTTTTTCGGGTCCACTAGAGGTTTTTGACAATGTCAATGTCAGCTGAACAGAAGAGTTCAATTATTGCCGAGCATGCGCAAGGCGAAGGTGACACAGGTTCACCAGAAGTACAGGTAGCTTTATTATCACATCAGATCAGTCATCTGACTGAACATTTTAAGTATCATATTCATGATCATCACTCGCGTCGTGGTCTATTACGTATGGTTAACCAGCGTCGTAAGTTACTGGATTATCTGAAATCCAAGAACCAGGATCGTTATAAAGACCTGATCGCTAAATTAGGCCTGCGCCGCTAATCGCACCAAACAACTGAGGGATGATAGTGAATCCAATAAAAAAGACATTTCAGTACGGCGGACATACAGTCACATTAGAGACTGGTGAAATCGCACGTCAGGCGAGTGGTTCAGTATTCGTTAATATGGACGATACCGTAGTCTTCGTTACCGCTGTAGGTATGAAAGAAGCAACTCCGGGTCGTGACTTTTTCCCACTAACCGTGGATTACCAGGAAAAAACCTATGCTGCGGGCAAGATCCCCGGTGGTTTTTTCAAACGTGAAGGTCGTCCAAGTGAGAAGGAAACCCTGACCTGTCGTTTAATTGACAGACCACTACGTCCTTTGTTTCCAAAAGGATTCCAGAATGAAGTTCAGATCGTTGCTACCGTGGTTTCCATGAATAGCGATATCGATCCTGATATCCCTGCACTGATAGGTGCATCTGCAGCTGTTTCCATCTCAGGTATGCCTTTTAACGGCCCGATTGGCGCAGCCAGAGTCGGTTATAAAGATGGTGAATACATACTTAACCCAACAAACACCCAGCTAAAAGATTCCGATCTTGACCTGGTGGTTGCTGGTACCGATAAAGCGGTACTGATGGTTGAATCAGAAGCAAATATGTTGTCTGAAGAAGTCATGCTGGGTTCTGTAGTTTATGGTCATGAGCAATGTCAGACTGTCATCACTGCAATCAATGAATTTGCAGCTGAAGTAAATAATGCCAAGTGGGATTGGCAGGCACCTGAATCCAATGAAACTTTGATTGATCAGGTTTCAGCCCAATGCGCTGACGCTGTTGCATCTGCCTACACCATTGCTAATAAACTGGAACGTCAGGAAAAACTTTCTGAGATTCGTAGTGCCACTGTTGAAGCACTTTGTGGTGACGAAGACTCTCCCTCTGAAGGTGATGTACGTGCTGCCATCTCTAAAATCGAAAAGAAACTGGTACGCGGACGCATAATCGCCGGTGAAAGCCGTATCGATGGACGTGATACTAAAACGGTTCGTCCTATCTCGGTACGTACAGGTGTATTACCCCGTACTCATGGATCGGTCGTTTTCACTCGTGGTGAAACCCAGGCTCTGGTTGTAACTACTCTGGGTACTGGCCGTGATGCTCAAATTATTGATGCAATCGAAGGCGAACGTAAAGAGCCTTTTATGCTGCATTACAACTTCCCACCATCCTGTGTAGGTGAAGTGGGGCGTGTTGGCTCACCTAAGCGCCGTGAAATCGGCCATGGTCGTTTAGCCAAACGTGGTGTAGCTGCGGTTATGCCTAATCAGGATGAATTCCCATATGTTATTCGCGTGGTTTCAGAAATCACTGAATCTAATGGTTCTTCTTCTATGGCTTCCGTATGCGGAAGCAGCCTGTCTCTAATGGATGCCGGTGTGCCTATCAAGGCGCCAGTAGCTGGTATCGCAATGGGGCTGATCAAAGAAGGCGATGATTTTGCGGTATTAACCGATATTCTGGGTGATGAAGATCATCTTGGTGATATGGATTTCAAGGTTGCCGGTACAACCGAAGGTGTTACAGCCCTGCAGATGGATATCAAGATCGATGGTATTACTACTGAAATCATGTCACAGGCTCTGGATCAGGCCAAAGAAGGTCGTCTGTTTATTCTGGGTGAAATGGCCAAGGTTATCGATAAGCCACGTGAAGTGATGTCTGAATACGCACCACGTCTGGTAACCTTCAAGATCAATCCTGAAAAGATTCGTGATGTTATCGGAAAAGGCGGTGCAACTATTCGTAGTATCACTGAAGAAACCGGTGCAACTATTGAGGTTGATGATGATGGTACGGTTAAGATTTCATCGGTTGACAAATCTGCCAGTGATGAAGCCCGTCGCCGAGTAGAGCTGGTTACTGCTGAAGTAGAAGTGGGTGCTATCTACGAAGGCAAGGTCGCCAAGATCATGGATTTTGGAGCCTTTGTTAATATCCTTCCAGGTAAGGATGGACTGGTTCATATCTCTCAAATCTCTGACGAACGCGTAGAAAACGTCAGTGACAAGTTGACTGAAGGTGACAAGGTTAAGGTTAAGGTTCTTGAGGTTGATCGTCAGGGCCGTATTCGTCTGAGCATGAAAGCGGTTACTGAAGAGACTACTGAAGCTGCTGAATAAAGTAGAGCCTCAAAGTTAAAGAATAAGGGAGCCATTGGCTCCCTTTTTTTTGACCACTATTTGTCGGTTATTGATTCTGAAAATTTATGGCAGCTCAGATTTAATTGAATATCGGCCTGCCAGGATCATGGTTTTACAGAAACCAGTTTTGTGCTGTCTAATCTTCCGGGTTCTCTCACATTTATCTTTACGGCTCTTTTATAGATGAGTATTTCTGCACGAATCATTCAGCAAAACCTTAATCCAGGTTATTTAAATCAAACCGTAACCAATATCGTTCAGTATGAAATATAGGGTGTTATAGAATTGTTATAAATCCGTTATAGAATCTTGATCGAATCGGGTCTTTGCCACTGCAACTATAGCTTCACCACTTGTTCCAATTTCTACCTGCTGAATTTGTTCTCAATATTTGAACAAATCAGCTTTTTATAGATAACCTGGAGCAAAAGATGAAATTGAATAAATTAGCCAGCGCAACGGCTTTGGCACTTTTAATGTCTGGTACCGTGCAAGCCGCGGAAATCAGTGTGACTTTGACTAACTTGACGGGTGGTATCTACTTCACCCCGAGTCTACTGGTGGCGCATACCGATGCAGTTGATCTATTTGAAGTGGGTGCCCCTGCTTCAACCGGTTTGGCAACATTAGCCGAAGGCGGGGATGGCAGCGTATTAGCTGCGGATCTGGATGCATCGTCGGCTTCTAATACACACCAGACAATTGGAAGCACCCCCCTGGCTCCTGCGACTACTACAGTAGCTGTCACATTTGAAACCAATGATCACCCATACCTTTCGATGGCAGCTATGATGTTGCCGACCAATGATGGTTTTGTCGGTCTTGATAGCTGGAAGATACCAACAACCCCTGGCACCTATACCGTATATTTAAATGCCTATGATGCGGGTAGTGAAGCGAATGATGAAATCATCAATGGTGGTGGTGCATTGGGTAGCGCTGGCATACCTGCTGCGCCTGGTGGTGACGGTGGTACCGGTGCGACTGGTGTTGCTTCTACTGATAGCAATACCAATGTTCATATTCATAGAGGACAGATCGGAGACAATAATCCTACTGGTGGCGTGAGTGATGTAGATAACACCGTTCATCGTTGGTTGAATCCGGTAGCAAGTTTGAAAGTTGTGATCAATTAATCGGGGTGATGCCATGAATAAAATAACCCAATACACGGTTGTTACCCTGGCGAGCCTATTCCTCGCAGCCTGTGGTAGTGATAATGATAGTGATGATGGTAATGTAAATACATCCAGCAGAACCTATGAAGTCAAAGTGACAAATCTGACGAATAACCAACCGATGTCTCCGTTAGCAGTTGTTACTCATGACGGTCAATATTCGGCATGGTCTATCGGTCAGCCAGCTTCTGCAGGACTGGAGCTGTTAGCCGAAGGTGGCGATAACTCAGAATTTATCGGTTCAGAGCTTAGTGGTAAGGATGCTAGTTCAGTTTCAGGTAATGGTCTCATACTGCCTGGAGCGAGTGATACTGTGGAAATTACTACGGCTGTAGAAAGTCAGAGTTTGATCACGCTTGCCTCAATGCTGGTCAACACCAATGATGCATTTGCAGGTCTGGATTCTACTGATGTCTCAGGGCTTAACGCTGGTGAATCGATGATAATGTATGCCCCGGTATACGATGCTGGAACTGAAGCCAACAGCGAAGCTACGGGTACTATTCCTGGCCCTGCTGTGGGCGGCGAAGGCTATAATGCGGCTCGTGATGATATCGCTGATCGTGTATCTCGTCATAGCGGCGTTGTCAGTGTAGATGATGGCTTAACCACTTCACTGCTTGATCAATCTCATCGCTTCGATAACCCTGCATTGAAAATTACTATCACTCGTCAGTGAACTTTTTGGCGGTGAAGCTCTCAACTAAGAGTCCACCGCCAAAATAAATAAAGTGAAACGAAAAATCCTTATTGTTGAAGATGATGCCGATATTGCCCGTCTGGTACAGCTACAGCTGAGGGATATCGGATGCGTTAGTGTGATTATCTCGAATGGTCAAGAAGCGCTTGATCATCTGAATGAACCACATGATTACGCGCTGTTGATTCTTGACATTATGTTGCCTGATTGCGATGGGCTTTCTATTTGTCAGCAATTACGTGCCGTGAATTCTCATCTGCCTATCCTGATGTTAACAGCACGATCCAGCGAATATGACCGCGTACTTGGCCTGGAAACCGGTGCCGATGATTACCTCACCAAACCGTTTAGTTTTATGGAATTGAGTGCGCGGGTTAAAGCGCTGTTCAGACGTAGTGATATGCAGATGTCAGCCAGTAAAGAAATACCTGAAATCATCACTCTTGATCATCTGGTTATTGATCTTCGTAGCCACAGGGTAGTCATTAAAGGCAAACAGATTGAATTGACGGCCAGAGAGTTTGACCTGTTGACTCATTTTGCAATGAACCCAGGTCGCGTATTTACCCGCACACAATTACTAAAAGATGTCTGGGGGTATCATCATCAGGGGTATGAGCACACGGTGAATACGCATATCAACCGTTTGCGAAATAAAATAGAACAGCATCCACAAAGGCCCGAATTTATCATCACCGTTTGGGGTGTGGGTTACCAGTTAATCGAAACACAACATTCCAGTCTATCTCTTGAAAATGTTCAACACGCTGTATAGCAAGCTAGCAACCATCTTATTGAGTTTGCTACTGAGCGTAGGTATTTTCTACACCCTGTTATTGCAATCACTGTTGCAGCAAAGTGAGCAGTCGAGTAATCAGCAATTAAACCTGAATCTTGCCAGTGATCTGGTGCATGAAATGGAATTGGTAAAACAGGGCGAAATCGACCAGCAATCGATGCGCGATGCTTTCCATATGCTGATGTTAGTGAATCCCAGTATTGAAATATACTTTGTTGACGCTGAGGGCAAAATTGTCAGCTTCTCGGCAGATAAGGAAAAAATTAAACGTAAAGCTATCGATTTAGAACCCATTCAGCGGTTTATTAAGGGCGATGCTGATTTCCCGCTACTCGGTGATGACCCTCGCAGTGTAACTCAGCAAAAATCCTTTTCAGTTGCTGCATTACCAAATGAGATAAACCCTCAAGGCTATCTGTACGTGGTACTGCAGGGTACGCAATATGATGAGATCCAGATGCGTGAGCAAGTTGGTACACTGCAGACGCTGGGTTTATCTGCCCTGGTGGGTAGTTTATTGATGGGTTTGCTGATTGGATTATTTTTATTTTATTTCCTGACTCGTCGTATTCGCAAACTCAATCAACAGGTTGACCAGTACCATATCAAAGGCATCAGCATTGATGCCCATCGGGATGTGAAGAAAAACAGGCGAGATGAGATTAGTCAGCTTTCGGATAGTTTTGAAGCGATGGCAAAGCGGATCGATGAACAATTGATTCAATTACAGAATCAGGATACTTTCAGGCGCGAAATGGTGGCGAATATCTCGCATGATCTACGTACCCCCCTCGCTGCAATTCATGGTTATATCGAACGTTTAAAAACTCATTCGGGAACACTTTCAGATGAGGAAAGAGAAGAATTTCTGGACATCTGCTTTCGCCATAGTCAACGACTCAACCATATGATCGAAGAGCTATTTGAACTATCCAAGTTAGAAGCAAAAGAAACTAAGCCTATGATCGAAGCATTTTCCCTGTTAGAGCTGGTTCAGGATGTGTTACAGAAATTCAACTTACAGGCGGAAAAGAAAAAGCTGGCCTTGAGGTTTAAGGGAGACGATCAATTACCATTAGTGAATGGTGATATCTCCATGATTGATCGTGCGCTAAGTAACCTTTTGGATAATGCGATCTCCTGTACCGATGCTGGTGGGGTGGTTCAGTTAATTTTGAATCATGAAAATGATGCAATTTCGGTGCAGGTAAAAGATACCGGAATAGGTATAGACCAGAAATATTTACCAACCCTGTTTCAACGTTTCTACCAGGTGGGTAGCCACAGTCGTGATAATAGTCAACACGCGGGGCTAGGGCTAACTATAACACACCGAATACTTGAACTTCATGGACAGAATATTAAGGTAAGCAGTCAAAAAGGGCAGGGAACATCATTTCTTTTTCGTATGCCATTAGCGACTGCTGGAGGAGTGGCTAGCATCTAAGGTTAGTTCTGAATGAAAGGAAGACTCTCATTCAGAACTCAAATACTTCATCTTTTCCTTCTCAGGTTAACTCTTAAAATTAAGCTGACGGGTTTACAGATGTCGACGTACCTGTACTATCTCAGGTTCCTCACGATTGTGTACCACACGAAAATCCAGTCTCTCCATCAGGTTAACCATTTTGAAGTTATTTGTTAACACTTCACCTTCCATGACTTCCAGACCTCGGTCTCTGGCCACTGTCATTAAGCGTTTCATCAGGTAACGACCAATCCCTTTGCGTTGGTAATCATCACCGACGGCGAGTGCAAATTCACAGGAATGGCGATCAGGGTTAATTGCATAACGTACTACACCAATAATACAGGCGTTTTCGCTACCTTCGGCGATTACCGCAATCAACGCCATCTCTCGGTCATAATCGATCTGAGTTAGGCGTGCCAGCATCAATGGGGAGAGTTCTTCCACGCTGTGCATGAAGCGAAAGTACTTACTTTCAGGCGACATATGCTTGACGAATACCTGTTCAATAGATGCGTCTTCGGGACGAATAGGGCGGATCACCACATTGGTACCATCTGGTAGTTGCCAGGTGGTTTCAAGCTCGGTTGGGTAGGGGTGGATAGCCATGTGATCATAACGTTTGGTGTTGGTAATCGAAGTTCTAACAACGATTCGCGCATCTACCGCTATTACGCCGTGTTCATCGACCAGTAATGGGTTGATATCCAGCTCCAGTACTTCTGGCAGTTCGCAGGTTATTTCTGAAATTCTCTGTAAAACTTGAGTCAGTTTAGGTAAATCGGCTTCTGGCAGGTTACGGAATTTACGCAGGTATGCAGAGGCCCGAGTGCCCTTGATGAGCTGTTGGCTGAGATATTCATTTAATGGGGGCAAGGCTACCGAGTTATCGGCAAAAATTTCAACCGCCGTTCCACCCGTACCAAAACTTATGACTGGACCGAAAACGGGATCCTGCGAGATACCAATCATGATTTCACGTGCATGTGGCAGGTCGAGCATAGGTTCGATAGTAACACCGTTTATAACCGCATCAGGATTTGATTTAGTGATAGCGTCGATCATTTCACGAAAAGCTGTGCGTACTGTTTTTGGCTCGCGGATATTCAGGCGCACACCACCGACATCAGACTTATGGGTCAGGCCAGGCGAGTTAATTTTCATTGCGACTGGTAATCCAACATTCTCAGCTGCTACCAGTGCATCAGCAGCACTATTAACGTTGATGCTGGGCGATGTTGGAATGTGGAAGGCTCTAAGTACCGCCTTGGATTCTGTATTGCTCAATACGGTACGGCGTTCGTTTAATGCATTTTCAATGATAAGACGTGCGCCTTCGACATCGGGCTCTTTGGTGCGTGACAGGGGGTAGGGCGCCTGCAACAGGGCTTTTTGATTGCGCCGATAACAGGCCAGGTAGCCAAATGCATCAACCCCTGCTTCAGGACTACGAAATTGTGGAATGCCAGCCTTGGCAAATAATTGTCGACCTGGAGCGACCAGGGTTTCACCCATCCAGCAGGCTAGTATGGGTTTTTTGGACTTCTTGGCTGCGTTGATAACACCCTTGGCACAGGCCGTAGGATCAGTCATGCCCTGAGGTGTTAGTAATACCAATATGCCGTCAACATTTTTATCTGCTAGTACTATACGAGTCGCTTCTTCATAACGTTTGGAGTCTGCATCGCCCAGAATATCAACCGGATTACTATGCGACCAATGTTCGGGTAAAACCTTACTGAGCTGAGCAATGCTTTCATCGCTTAGTTCGGCCAAAGGTACTGGTAGATCTGCGGCATGGTCGGCAGCCATGACACCAGGGCCACCGCCATTGGTGACTATACCTAGTCTGGGGCCTTCAACTCGGACGCCAGAGGCCAGGGTTTGTGTGGCAGCAAATAATTGTGACACCGTGGTAACACGTACTGCACCTGCGCGCTGTATGGCGGCATCGAATACATCGTCTTTACCAATCAGGGCTGCGGTATGCGAAACAGCCGCTCGTGATCCGTACTCATTGCGACCAGATTTAACTACGATAACGGGCTTCAAACGCGCGGCAACGCGAAGACCACTGATAAATGAACGGGCATCAGAAATACCTTCAACGTAGAGAAGAATACTATGTGTTTCAGGGTCGCCAGCCAGATAGTCAAGTACATCACCAAAACCCACATCTGCGGTCGCGCCTAATGAAGCAACGGCTGAAAAGCCAAAGCCTTCGCTATCAGCCCAATCCAGCAGTGCAGTACAGAAAGCGCCAGATTGAGCGACCAATGCCACATGTCCCTTACGCGCGGTACTCTTTGCGAAGGTAGCATTAAGGCCTACTCTGGGGCGGATTATTCCAAGGCAGTTGGGTCCCAGTAAGGGAATACTGTAGGTGCGAGCAATATCTACTATCTCGCTTTGCAGGGCCTCACCTTTCTTACCAATCTCTGCAAAGCCTGCTGATAGAACAATAACCGCACGTACCTGATGCTGACTACACTCATGCATCACAGAGGGAATATGTCTGGCGGGGATACAGATGACAACAAGGTCTATAGGGTGATCAATATCGCTTAGCGACGGGTAACACACTAGATTACGAATCTTTTCATGTTTTGGGTTGACCGGGTAAATTTTACCCTTGAAGCCACCCTCTATGACATTGAGTAATACCTGATTGCCAACTGCGTTTTCTCTTTCTGTTGCACCAACTACGGCAATAGACTCTGGTTCAAATATCGATTTTAGGTAATGGTCTTTCATGTGGTTTGGCTTTAGAATCCCTAAGATAAAATAAAAAGATATGCTGTATTGTAGGTAATTTATTTTGCTGCGATGCAGCAAATATACAACAAATTCAGAAAAACGCAGAAATATTTATGTCAATTGGAATTATTACTGAAGCAGCCTGCAAATTGCATGCTATGGGGGATCATCATCCGGAACAACCTGCTCGGATGGATGCAATTAATAACCGATTAATTGCCTCTGGTCTTAGCATGGTGTTGCATTATTATGATGCTAAGGAGGTTACCCGCGAACAGCTGTTAGCGGTGCATGATCCGATCTATGTGGATCATGTTTTTGAGGCTTCTCCCAATGAGGGTTTAGCCTGGCTGGATGGTGATACCGCTATGAACCCGCATACGCTAAAAGCGGCTTTATTCTCTGCAGGTGCCGCAGTACAGGGAGTAGATCTGGTGATGGAGAATAAAGTGAACCAGGTGTTCTGTCTGGTCCGACCACCTGGACATCATGCTGAGCCTGGTCATGCTATGGGTTTTTGTATCTTTGGTAATGTGGCAATAGCTGCCTACCATGCGATTAATCACTGGGGCCTGGAACGCGTTGCGATCATTGATTTTGATGTGCACCATGGAAATGGGACCGAATCCATGGTGTCAGGTGATGACCGAATACTATTCTGCTCCAGTTTTCAGCATCCCTATTATCCCGGGTCCGGGGCTTACAGCAATGTGCCTAATATTCTTAATCTGCCTTTACCCTCATTGACTGATGGTGCAGCATTTAAGGATGCTGTCAGCGAAAAATGGATGCCCCGGCTTGAGGAGTTTGCGCCCCAGTTGATTATCATTTCTGCAGGGTTTGACGGGCATCGTGATGATGATATGGCACACTTTAATTTGCTAGAGGCTGACTATGCCTGGATTACCCGTCAGCTGAGTCAGCTTGCGACTATCAGTGCCAATGGCCGAGTAGTTTCCTGTCTTGAGGGCGGCTATGAGTTGAATTCTCTGTCTCGCAGTGTAGAAGCTCACCTCAGAGCCTTCATGGATTAAATATCATTGATGTTGATATAGTGAAGGACAACTGTTTTTTAGATCAGGGTGTTTAAATATCTCTGGTGACAGATTTAATGGGTGATTACGATCAGACAATTTAGCATCGCATGGATACCTTCTGCCATCCTTCTGGTAATCATTTCACTGCTATCCAGTCTGGTTTTTTATGTATGGCTATTGCATAGCTGGAATACCGAGCAACAGACAGCCACACGTTTTTTTCAACAATCTTTTAGTTCTTCAATCGATCAGTACGAATACCTGCCTGCGTTGATTGCGGGTAATGATCGGGTACATGCTGCTTTGCTCGATACAGATCAGAATCAGCCAGATTTAAACCAGCGCCTGAAGTTTATCGCCCAGCGCGCGGGTGCTGATACAGTTTATGTGATGAATAATTCTGGCAAAGTGATTGCTACCAGCAATTTTGATTTACCCAATAACTTTCTGCATCAAAATTATTCATTTAGACCCTATTTCGCCAGGGCAGTTAACGAAAAATCGCGCCAGTTTTATTATGCCATCGGTGTGACTACCGGTATTCCAGGTTTTTTTATCTCTGAGCCTGTTATTGATGATGCAGGCAAAGTGATTGGTGTAGTGGTGGTAAAACTGGATTTAACCCGTTGGGAGAAAAACTGGCAGGATGCCGGCCAGAATGTACTCGTTACCGATGAAAATAATGTGGTGATATTAAGTGGCCAGGATAAATGGCGATATCGCAGCATCGGTGAGTTACCTGAGAAAACACAACAAAAGATTAAACAGCAACAACAGTTCAAGGGCTTTAAATTATCTAATCTATTCCAGAATACCTATGAGTTTGCCCGTCTGGATGGTTTCACTATATCTTTCTGGGTAATCCAGAAAGATTCTTATCTGGTCAATGCCTTTCCTATCAAGGGAACTCAGTGGACCTTATATTACCTGGAGAAAAATCAACGTTTTATCCAGTCAGCACTGATCTTTTTTCTTATTTTGATGGGCGTGCTGAGCTTAAGTCTGCTGTATTATCGAGAACGCCAGTCCAGATTACGTTCAAGGCAGCACGCTCGTGAAATAGAACAAAATCATCGGCGTGAACTGGAAACCATTATTGAAAAGATACATATAGGGGTGATCTCACTGGGTCTGGATGGGCGGATACTTTTTTTAAATGATGCAGCACGCAGTCTGCTGATGATCGATAGCGTTGCAGCACAAACCCAGCCAGTGAAAATCCAGCAGGTTCTGGATGTCTCTCAAATCGGCGCTTTTGAAGATCGGTTGCAGATGGGTGGGGATATTGTAAAACCATTTTTTGAAACACAGTTGATTATTGATGGCCAACCATCTACCCCGGTTATGTTTGCCATCAGTCAGGTAACCATAGGAAGCAATCACCGGCTGCTAATGACACTGGTGAATATAGAAAAAAGAAAGTCAGCAGAACAGGAAGTCATCAAGATCAATGAATCGCTGGAAGAGCTGGTCGATAGTCGAACGCAAGCTTTACGTGAGACTCAGTCTGAGCTACTTCAGCAGGGCAAGATTGCCGCCCTGGGACAAATGGCAGCAACCATTGTGCATGAACTCAGTCAGCCCTTGTCGGCGATGAATAGCTCTATTGCAGCGGTGCAGCTAAAGGCAGAAAAACAGGACTGGGATGGTGCCTTGAGCTCTATTAGCAGGCTGGCCCCTTTAAGTCTTAAGATGCAGAATGTCATCAAATTGCTTAAATCGTTCAGTCATCAGGATGAGCAGGCAGTGCAAAGTCAGCCACTGGCAGCCTTAATCAAACAATCATTAAGGCTATATAAGGATAGCCTGCGCGAAAGGAATATCGAGATCAAACTACTGGATATGCCGCAAGCTGTAAGTGTCAGGGTGAATCCGATTAAACTGGATCTGGTTATCACCAATATTATTCAAAATGCGATTGATGCAATGGAACAATGCGATAAGCCCTCTATTTCTGTGGGGCTGACTGTAAGCGATCATCAGGCCTTAATCACCATCGAAGATATCGGCGGTGGCATAGATTCACGCGTGATGGGGCAGTTATTCAATCCTTATTTCACCACCAAGGAAATTGGAAAAGGGCTGGGGCTGGGGCTTTCTATCTGTCATGAAATCATGCAGGAATATGGGGGATCGATTGATGCAGAAAATATTGAACTAGGTGCTCGTTTTACCATTCGTCTTCCTCTGGATGAAAATCATTAAACCAGCTGGTTTTATATGGCTAGCCTGAAATGAATCCTTTTTAGTGCTCGCTCTGATTTAGCTGTAGCGTTTTGTCAGTGTGTGTAGGGAGTTTGTCATGCTTGCTACAAATTCACAAAATTATTACTGCCTGTAATTCACATCTTATTGTTTTTAAATAATATTATTAAAGTGGAAAGCAGTTTGCTAAGTGACTATTGCGTTATGCAAATACTTTGCATAACGCATTTAAGATACTGAGAAACCGAACAATGAGTAAGCAATCAAGCATTTTCAATAGTAATCCAGGCCTTGCCAGTTTTTACAGCAATGATGTGAATTCTAAATCCATTGCCTTGCTGGAAGCTATCGGGGAACTGGGGTCAATTTCTGCAGCGGCTAAACAATTAAGCATCAGCTATCGCTCAGCCTGGGATGCCGTCAATGAAATGAATAACCTGTGGGATGCCCCGCTGGTCGTTAAATCGCCTGGTGGTAGCAAAGGAGGAGGCACTCTGGTGACGCCTCAGGGTTATGACCTGATTGCTGGCCTGAAGCTGATTCAAAAAGAGTATCAGCGTATTTCTGAAGGGCTGAATTGCAGTCTGGAGGATTTTAATCAATTTCAACTTAAAGTCAGGAGACTTAGCATGCGTACCAGCGCAAGAAACCAGTTTCAGGGCAAGATCGAGAAAATCAACTCTGGCCCTGTAAATGCCGAAATTAAACTCGCGATCAGTGAAAAAGACAGCCTGATTGCGATGGTTACCCGAGAGAGTGTGGAGCATCTTGGATTAAGCGTAGGCTCTGATGCCTATGCCCTGATCAAGGCCTCATTCATCATTTTGGCGGCAGCAGATGAGCCGTGCAAAACCAGTGCACGCAACCAGCTTTATGGAAAAATCAGTGATCTACGCCATGGGCCAGTGAATACCGAAGTAGTGCTTGAACTGGAAGGCGCTAAAAGCCTGACGGCCATCGTCACCGAACACAGTGCACAGGAGCTGGAGCTATCAGTCGGCAGACCGGTGTATGCACTGATCAAATCCTCACACGTCATTATGGGCGTGAACTGAATTTTTATTAACGAGTAAATATCATGAAATCCATCGTAAAGAGTATTGTTTTATTTTTTGTAATGTTCACCGGTAGCCAAACGATTGCCTCTGCGGATGAAGCTACTATTGCGGTAGCCGCTAATTTTACCGGTGTTACCAAAAAGCTGGTACCGCTGTTTGAAAAGGCGACAGGGCATAAGCTTAAGGTCAGCTTTGGTTCTACCGGAAAGCTGTATGCCCAGATTGAGAATGGCGCACCCTTTGATGTGTTTCTGGCTGCGGATACCAGGCGCCCTATTAAGGCAGAAAAGCAGGGACTGGCAGTGGCAGGCACTCGCTTTGTTTATGCCGAAGGTCAGTTAGCATTATGGAGTGCGCGCAAAGGGTTGTTTGAGGCAGGCGATGTATTTTTACGTTCCAGTAAATTTGATCATGTGGCGTTAGCAAACCCTAAAACGGCGCCCTATGGTTTGGCCGCGATGCAGGTAATGCAACATCTGGGGCTGGAATCTAAGTTGAAAGCAAAGCTGGTGCAGGGGGATTCGATTGCTCAGACCTTTCAGTTTGTCGCCACGGGCAATGCCGAGAGTGGATTTGTGGCCTATTCACAAATCAGGGGCTGGCAAGGTGAAGCCGGATCCAGTTGGATCATCCCTGCTGAATATTATGATCCAATTGCTCAGGCAGCCGTATTGCTGAAAAAGGGCGAGTCAAACAAGGCTGCATTAGCCTTCCTGCAATTCCTGAAATCTGATGCTTCAGCTTTGCAGGTGATCAGGGAATTTGGATATCGCGTACAATAGGCTACATTTCTAACGATTCAATATCAGGGCAGTAACCATGGAATTTGACTGGCAACCGGTCTGGCTAACACTCAGGTTAGCCAGTATTACTACGCTCAGCCTGCTGGTGATTGCTACGCCAATCGCCTGGTGGCTGGCACGTACCCAGACCTGGTACAAGCAGCCTGTCGCTGCCATAGTAGCTTTACCTCTGGTATTACCACCAACGGTTATAGGATTTTATCTGTTACTGATGCTGGGTCCTAATGGAGCGGTTGGTCAGTTTACCGAGTCTATCGGGCTTGGTACGCTACCTTTCACTTTTAAAGGCCTGGTGGTGGCCTCCGTGCTGTATTCATTTCCATTTGCTGTGCAGCCTTTGCAGAATATCTTCGAGTCCCTGGGGACACGTCCTATGGAGGTTGCCGCTACCTTGCGTGCTTCGCCGATAGACCGTTTTTTAACTGTCATCCTACCTATGGCAAGGCCGGGTTTCCTGACTGCTGGAGTGCTGTGTTTTGCACATACTATTGGAGAGTTTGGTGTGGTGCTGATGATAGGCGGCAATATTCCGGGTGAAACCAAGGTGTTATCCGTGGCCATCTATGATTATGTAGAAACGCTCGAATACGGGCAGGCACATATTCTTGCAGGAGGGATGCTGATATTTTCATTTCTGGTTTTATTGACCCTGTATCTGGTCAATGGGCGCATACAGCGGAGTCAGTCATTATGACGGATATAGAGGTGAATCTGTCCGGTTTGCTGGGTGGCTTCAATCTGGAAGTTAATTTCTCAGCACCTGCAGCAGGAGTAACAGCCATATTCGGTCCTTCTGGTTGTGGTAAAACCAGCGTGCTCAGGGCAATTGCGGGATTAAATAAAAACCTTAAGGGCAATATCAGGGTAAAGGATGAAGTCTGGCAGAATGAAACTGACTTTGTTCCCAGTCATAAACGTTCGCTAGGCTACGTATTCCAGGAAGCAAGCCTGTTTCCGCATCTTTCTGTGCGACGAAATCTGGAGTATGGATGGCGACGTATTGATCCCGCATTGCGGCGGATTAAGTTTGATGATGTCGTTGAATTATTCGGAGTTGTACCTTTATTGCAGCGCGATACCTCGCGACTTTCTGGTGGTGAGCGTCAACGTGTTGCTATTGCGCGAGCGCTATTGACCAGTCCGAAATTATTATTGATGGATGAACCTCTGTCCGCGCTGGATCATGCGGCCAAACAAACCATATTGCCTTATCTGGAAAATCTGCATGATGAATTTGGTATTCCTACTCTGTATGTTTCACATGATCCACACGAGGTAGCCCAGCTGGCTGATCACCTGGTATTACTGGAAAAAGGAAGAGTGATAGCCGAAGGGAAGGCTGCCAATATGCTAACTCAGCTTGATCTACCCATTGCCAGCTATGACGATGCCTCATCCTTGCTGGAGGGTGTGGTGTCTGCACATGATCATGAGTATCACCTGACCTGGATCTCGATGGATAGCGGCAGAATTGCGGTGTCACGTGAAGAGCTACGGGTAGGACATCATGCGCGTGTGGAAATCAGGGCGCGAGATGTCAGTCTATCGCTATCTGCGCATTCCGATACCAGTATACTCAACCTGTTACCAGCGGTAGTGATAGATGCTAAAGATGTCAACCAGACTCAGGTAATCGTGCGGTTAAAATTACTGGATGGGCAAACCCTGTTGTCGCGTATTACGCGGCGATCAGCAGTTGGGCTGGGTGTGCGGGAAGGTATGCTGTTGTATGCGCAAGTTAAGAGTGTATCGTTACTCAGTTAAAGGAGCCTCAAAAACCATCTTTTCCATCTCGCTATCTTCCTTGACGGCATTCTGTTGCAGATAGCTGAGTCGATCTCTGGTATTTGGATGAGTACTCAGGTATTTGCTTAGTTTCGGTTGTCAGTACTCTCCCGGTGCTGCATTATCTGTGAGAAAAAACATCGATGAGTAACTGTAATCCGGTTTGATCTGCTTCGCGTTCCTACTCTCGACTGTAGGCTAGAGGTTCCAGATTAAGCATGTTGTGGTTCCTTTTGTGCGATAAAAGTATAGAATCTGATGATTAACTTGATCCATTTATACAAATCCATTCGGTCAGATAGTTAATAATTAATTACTATAATTGAAACGAGGGGATTCTGGGATGGTAAGTAGTATGAACATCACACAAAAAATTGTCAGTACTATTTTAATCTCTATCGGGGCCGGCCTGTCAATATGGGGGTATAAGAGATCAGAGGGTCCAGGTTCACAGCTGTCCAATGGCTTGACCGGATCACATTCAGATAATGTTATGATGCTTTATATAGCCGGATCAGCCTGCATTGCTGTTGGCGTTTTTATCAATTTTTAAAAGTAACTACTACAAATCCTGATTGATGTTTGATCTCAATTCGATAACGATCATAGTGGTCGATGATGATAAGGATGTCAGAGTTAATACCGTCGATTTACTCTCAACCCAATATCAGAAAATCATTGAATTTTCTTCGCCCCAACCGGCTTTGGCGGAAATTTATCCACATATGCCAGCCATCATCCTTACCGATTTACGCATGCCTGGCGGTGATGGCCTGGAGTTTTCTAAAGCCGTCAAAAGTATAGATCCCGATCTTCCCGTGATTTTAATGACCGGCTATGGTGATATCACGATTGCGGTAGATGCGATGAAGCATGGGGTATACGATTTCATTGAAAAACCGGTGGATACCAATCGCCTGCTGAAAAGTATTCAACGTGCGCTAGATAAGAGGTTGCTGAGTCTTTCGTTGCTGGAAACTCGCATACAACTTGAACAGCATAGCAGCATTGAATCGCGGCTGATCGGTAATAGCCCGATGATGAAGCAACTTAAGCAGAATGTGTTGAAGCTGGCACTGATGGATATCCCGGTGATGATCTACGGTGAGACTGGTGTAGGCAAGGAGCTGGTAGCGCGATGCCTGCATGATTTCAGTTCTCGACGGGATAAATCTTTTGTCGCGCTCAATTGTGCAGCGATTCCTGATGAACTGGCAGAAGCTGAGTTATTCGGTTATGAGAAAGGTGCATTCACCGGCGCTAAAGGTGCGCGAGTTGGTAAGCTGGAACATGCCAGTGGCGGGACGCTTTTTCTGGATGAAGTAGAAAGTCTGTCACCATCCATCCAGGCCAAGTTACTACGCGTATTACAGGATGGAATTATTACCCCATTAGGCAGCAATGAAGAGCGCTTTACAGATTGTCGGGTAATTTCTGCAACCAAGGAAGACCTGTTAAATCACGACAGTTTTCGTCAGGACCTGTTTTATCGGCTTCAGGTAGGTGAGTGCCATATACCTCCATTGCGAGATCGGCAGGAGGATATCATTACGCTATTTGAATATTTCGTGATGCAAAGTTGTGAAAATTTTAAGATTGATTACCAGCCCATCAGTGATCAAAACTGTAGCGTTCTACTGTCCAGCGATTGGCCAGGTAATGTCCGCGAGTTGATCAATGTAGCAACGCGTTATGTCATTAATGGGTTTGGGGATATTGGGCAGTTTATATCCGGAGCAGCAGTAAGTTGGGGTAATAACAGTAGGTATAGTTCTCTCAAACAGCAGGTGAACTTGTTTGAAGAAAACCTGATTCGCTCCAAGCTGGCCCAGCATCAGGGCAAGGTTTCTGAAGTGTTAAATGACCTGGATCTGGAGCGGCGAACCTTTAACCAGAAGTTAACGCGCTTTGGGATTACGGTTTCCGATTACAGAAAATGAGAAAATTATTTCTTATTTTTCTGAATTTCCGAGTCATTTCTTTCCTAAACGGGCTTGCAATCAAGGTTGATGATTAGAAAGTTTGTTGAAACCTCTTTAACAATCAATGACTTTCATGTTTTGGCATAGTTTATGTTAGCAGTAAAGGCTAAAGCGGGGCAATTAAGACCCCGGTAATAACGTTTTACTGAACATAAATATTCAAATAAGAGGAAGTTTCATGCTGAACAAAAAAATAATCATCGCTACCACTATCTGTGCCGGTCTATTCGCAGCCGAGCTACAGGCAGCTACTGAGTGGAATGTATCTTTATGGGGTAAGCGCCGCGCTTTCACCGAGAATGTTGAAAAACTCGCGGAGTTGGTAGAGAAGAAAACTAATGGGGATTTCAAACTCAAGATATCCTATGGAGGCTTATCCAAAGCCAAGGAAAACCTGGATGGTATCTCTTTCGGTGCTTTTGAAATGGCACAATTCTGTTCCTTTTATCACAATGATAAAAACCCCACCATAACAGTCACAGAGTTACCTTTTAGTAAGGATGTAACACTTGCTCGTGTGGCAGAAATCTATAAAAAAGTACATGAACACCCTATCGTTAAAAAAGATCTTGCACGCTGGAATGCAACCCTGTTGATGCCAACACCGCTACCTCAGTACAACCTGCTGAGTAAGACAGATGTATTGAAATCTCTGTCAGATTTTAAAGGTATGCGAGTGCGTGGGCCGGGTGGCATTATGGGGGTTCTTGGAAAACTGGGGGCAGTAAAAACCGGTGTGCCTTTCTCTGAAGTACGGCAGTCTATGGATTCCGGTGTGATCGATGCAGCAACTTTTGCCCCGCATGCACATCTGGCGACCAAAACCTACAAGGTAGGCAAGTGGGCTTCAACCAATCTTAATCTGGGTTCGGCTAATTGTCCGGTTGTAGTGAATACTGATGCGCTGAATGCATTGAGTGCTAAAAACCGTGATGCTTTACTGGGCTCGGTTGATGAAGCGATCGCTTTCTA